>JBEKWD010000068.1:0-8868 GCA_049513435.1 Steroidobacteraceae bacterium
CGCAACAAGATCTTCTTCGACAACCTGACGCCGCTCTATCCCAACGCGCGCATCAAACTCGAGACGGCCAAGGAGAATTACTCTGGCCGCGTCATGGATCTGCTCACACCCATCGGCAAGGGCCAACGCGGCCTGATCGTCTCGCCGCCGCGCACCGGCAAGACCATGCTGCTGCAGAGCATCGCCAACTCGGTCACCACCAATCATCCGGAAGTGACTTTGATCGTGCTGCTGATCGACGAGCGTCCCGAGGAAGTCACCGACATGCAGCGCTCCGTGCGCGGCGAGGTGATCAGTTCCACATTCGACGAGCCCGCCACCCGTCACGTACAGGTGGCCGAGATGGTCATTGAAAAGGCCAAGCGCCTGGTCGAGCACAAGAAGGATGTCGTGATCCTGCTCGACTCCATCACGCGACTCGCGCGTGCCTATAACACCGTCGTGCCTTCCTCCGGCAAGGTGCTCACGGGCGGAGTCGATGCCAACGCACTGCAGCGGCCCAAGCGCTTCTTCGGTGCCGCGCGCAATATCGAGGAGGGCGGCAGCCTTACGATTCTGGCGACGGCGCTGATCGATACCGGCTCGAAGATGGACGATGTCATCTACGAGGAATTCAAGGGTACCGGCAACAGTGAGATTCACCTCGACCGGCGCATTTCCGAAAAGCGCGTATTCCCGGCTGTCAACATCAATCGCTCCGGCACGCGTAAGGAGGAACTCATCACCGATCCGGGCGAGCTGGCGAAGATGTGGATCCTGCGCAAGCTATTGCATCCGATGGATGAGCTCGCCGCCATCGAGTTCCTGCTCGATAAGATGAAGGATACGAAGTCGAACTCTGAGTTTTTCGAGGCGATGAAGCGCTGAGCTGCCCGCGGCGCTCGGGCATTGAAACCCACACAATGCGGGCTTGGGGTTATGGCCTGACACTCCTGACGCTGGCAATGCTCGCCGGAACGAGCGCTGTCAGTGAGGCTGCCGAGGCTGCCGAGGCGGACGATGCTTACCCGGCACCGCAGCCCAACGCGAGCCCCATCACCGATCATTTCGCCCTGAGCGCCATCTACTTTCTCGGCCACGTGAGCACTACCGGTTACGTCAACCCGAGCAACGGCTTCACCGGCACCTACTTTTCGGCCGAGCATGATCTGGGAGTGACCGATCAGGTCTACCAGCCGCGCATCGAGATCATGTTTCGGCTCGAGGAGCGCGGGCGCCTGCGTGTGGATTTCTTCGATCTGCGCCGCAATGGCGATGTGTTCGCCGATCGCAACATCCAGTACGGCAACGTGACCTTCCTGGCTGGCGATCAGGTTCAATCCAGCCTCTCCTGGCGGCAGATGGATCTGACTTATACCTATTCGTTTCTGCGCAACGAGCGCTTCGAGCTCGGCGCGGGCGTGGGCCTCAGTCTGATCGAGGCCGAAGCCCTCGCGCAGATTCCCGCTACCCCGAACCGCTCTGACTTGTCGGCGGCTACGCCATTCGGGACCATCGCGCTCGACGGCACCTGGGCGATCTCACGCTTCTGGTCGCTCAATGCGCGCGCTCAATACCTGGACCTGAGCACCGGCTCGATCGTTGGAGCGCTCGGTGAGTACCATGCTGACGTGCAATACCGCTGGCGGCGCAATGTGGCCTTCGGCATCGGCTACGATCGCTTCCTCGCCGATCTCACCGTGCGCGATCACAACCCCTCGGGTTTATTCGACCTGATGATTCGCGGTCCGCAAGCCTTCGTGCGCGTAAGCTTTTAGCCGTCGTCGGCATCGGCGCGTTCTCGAGCGATGGCGCGATAGCCGATATCGTGCCGAAACTGCATGCCTGAATAGTGAATGGGCTCGAGCAATGCATAGGCCTGACGCTGCGCCTGGCTGACACCGGCGCCGAGACCGACCGCGCACAACACGCGGCCGCCGTTGGTCAGCACGCGTCCTTGCGCAGTGCGCGTGCCGGCGTGGAAGACTTTGCCGGGCAGGCGAGCGGCCGTCGCGAGGCCCTCGATCGCATCGCCCAGACGTACACTCTCAGGGTAGCCTGCGGCCGCGAGCACGACGCCGAGCGCGGCGCACTCATCCCACTGCGCCTCGATGGCATCGAGCCGGCGTTCGAGCGCAGCCTCGCACAATAGCGTGAGATCCGAGCGCAGGCGGGTGAGCAGCGGCTGGGCTTCCGGATCGCCCAAGCGGCAGTTGAATTCCAGCACCCGCACCTGAGCGTCGGCGCCGATCATCAATCCGGCGTACAGGAATCCGGTATAGGGCGTGCCATCGGCAGCCAGGCCGCGCACAGTCGGCGCGATGATTTCGCGCATGACGCGCTCGTGCAGCGCACCGGTGAGCACCGGGGCGGGCGAATAGGCGCCCATGCCGCCGGTGTTGGGCCCTCGATCGGCATCATCGCGGCGCTTGTGATCCTGGGAGCTCGCGAGCGCCAGCACGTGCTCGCCGTCGGCCATGACGATGAAGCTCGCCTCCTCGCCCTGCAGGAACTCCTCGACAACGATCTCGCAGCCGGCATCGCCATAGCGGCCCTCGAACATCTCGAGCACGACGGCTTCGGCCTGTGCCAGAGTCTCGGCGATCACGACTCCTTTGCCCGATGCGAGTCCGCTGGCCTTGATCACAATGGGCGCTCGCTGGGCCTGCAACCACGCACGATCGAAGTTGCCGCGCGTGAAGCTGCGGTAGGCCGCCGTTGCGATGCCATGGCGCTGCAAAAAGTCCTTGGCAAAGGCCTTGGAGCCTTCGAGCCTGGCGGCCTGCCGGCTCGGACCAAAGCAGCGCAGTCCCGCATCGGTGAACGCATCGACGATGCCGGCGACCAGCGGCGCCTCCGGACCGATGATGCTCAGGCTCACGGCCTCGCGGCTGGCGAGCTCGAGCAGGCCGGGGATGTCATCCGCGGCGAGCGGCACGTTGCGCACACGCGGCTCCATCTCGGTGCCGGCATTGCCCGGGGCCACCAGCACTTCGCGCACGCGTGGGGACTGCGCACATTTCCAGGCCAGCGCATGCTCGCGTCCGCCGCCGCCGACGATCAGGATCTTCATCGCGCTACCAGCCTAAGCTCAGTGGCGAAAATGCCGCACGCCGCTCATGACCATGGCCATGCCGTGCTCGTCGGCGGCCGCGATGACCTCCTCGTCGCGCTTGGATCCGCCCGGCTGGATGGCAGCCACGATGCCGTAGGAGGCGGCGATGTCGATACCATCGCGGAATGGAAAGAATGCATCGGAAGCCAGTACGGCTCCGCGCACCTCGAGTTTTTCGTCCGCGGCCTTGATCGCAGCGATGCGGGTCGCATATACGCGGCTCATCTGCCCGGCGCCCACACCGAGCGTGGCACCATCACGCGCGAACACAATCGCGTTGGACTTCACGAACCCCACGACCGTCCAGGCAAACAGCAGGTCGGCGAGCTCACGCGCATCGGGCGCTCGGCGCGTGACGACCTTCAGGTCGCTCGGATCGATGCGTGCCAGATCGCGCTGCTGCACCAGCAGTCCGCCGGTTACGCTGCGAAATTCGAGCTCATCGCGCGGTTCGTCACCCGCAACGCTCAGATCGCCGGTTGCGAGCACACGCAGGTTCGGTCTGGCAGCCAGCGCGGCGAGCGCATCGGGGCTGATCGCCGGCGCCGCGAGCACCTCGGCGAACTGAGTCTCGATGATCGCGCGCGCGGTCGCAGCGTCGAGCGTGCGATTGAACGCGAGGATGCCGCCGAAGGCCGAGCTCGGATCGGTGCGGTAGGCGCCGTGGTAGGCCGCCAGGGGTTCGCTGGCGAGCGCGACCCCGCAGGGATTGGCGTGCTTGACGATCACGCAGGCGGGTCCCTCGAACTCGCGCACGCATTCAATCGCAGTGTCGGCATCGGCGATGTTGTTATAGGACAGCGCTTTACCCTGCAACAGCTGCGCCGTGCTCACGCAATGGCCGTGCTGGCCCGGCCTGCGGTAGAAGGCAGCGCGCTGATGCGGGTTCTCGCCGTAACGCAGCTCCTGCTGCTTGTCGAAATACAGCGCCAGTTGATCGGGGAATTGCTCCTCGGCGTAGTCCTCACGCGACTGCAGATAGCTGGCGATCACCACGTCATAGCGCGCCGTATGCGCAAAAGCCTTGGCCGCCAGACGCGAGCGCGTATCGATCGAGGTCGTGCCTTGGGCATCAATCTCGGCCAGCACACCAGCGTAGTCGCTCGGCTCGACCAGCACGGTGACGTCGGCATGGTTTTTGGCCGCTGCACGCAGCATGGCCGGTCCGCCGATATCGATATGCTCGATCGCTTCGGCGTAGCTGCAGTCGGGCCGCGCGATCGCCGCGGCGAATGGGTATAGATTCACGACCAGCAGGTCGATCGCATCGATCCCGTATTCGCGCATCACCGCATCGTCCCGGCCGCGCCGGCCGAGCAACGCGCCGTGCACGCGCGGATGCAGTGTCTTCAGACGGCCATCCATGAGCTCGGGAAAGCCGGTGTAATCGCCAATCTCGCGCACCGGCAGACCCTCGGCGCGCAGTATCCGCGCGGTGCCACCGGTGGAGAGCAGCTCAATGCCGTGGCGATGCAGCCCGGCTGCCAGAGCAGCGAGGCCATGCTTGTCCGATACGGACAGCAGCGCGCGACGAATCGGCTCACTCATTCAACGAGGCCTCGTCCGAGCCCCTTAAGCCTGCTAGAGCGTCAATCCGACAGGCCGAGCTCGCGCAGCTTCTTGCGTAGAGTGCCGCGATTGATGCCGAGGATCACAGCGGCACGGCTTTGATTGCCCGATGCGTAATCGAGCACCGCGCGAAACAGCGGCTCCTCGACCTCGCGCAATACCATGTCATACAAACGTGCGGGCCGATGCCCGTTCAGACTCGCGAAATAATCGTTGAGCGCACGCTCGGTGTGGCTGCGCAACGGCAAATCCCTATGGGCCTTGGCGCTGTTGATTCTGATCATGTCCTGCCTGCCTGATCTACCCGATTTTTTCTTGGCCATGCGCGGACCCATCGAAGCCCGTCCGGCATCCCTAGTCAAGCTCGAATCATCCCCATCAAACCGCGCTGAGCTGTGCCCAACGCTCGAGACCGCTTCTGGCCGCCGCAAACTGCGAAGCCGAATTCTCGGCGGCCATCAATGCTGGCCGCAGTGTCATCGCTTCGGGTAGTTGGCGGCAATACCAACCAAGATGCTTGCGCGCCATTCGAACGCCCGTGTACTCGCCGTAGAATTCATACAGAGATTGGAGGTGCTGAAGAATGATCTCTGTCTTGCACGCGCGCAAGAGTGGCGCGGCGATATTTTGATTTGTCAGATACGCATTGACATCACGAAAAATCCATGGTGCACCCTGTGCTGCGCGTCCGACCATTACTCCTTCTGCACCGGTGAAATCAAGTACTGCAAGCGCCTTTTGCGGCGAGTCGACATCACCGTTGGCGATCATCGGTATTCGCAGCTCGCGGCGCGCGCTGCGCATCGTCTCGTATTCTGCGCTGCCGCGAAAAAAATCGGCGCGTGTGCGGCCATGCACACTGAGGGCCGCGATACCACAGTTTTGCGCAAGTCTTGCAACCTGCGCCGCATTGCGCCGGCTCGGGTCCACGCCGGTGCGTATCTTGAGCGTGACGGGCACCGAAACCGCGCGCACCACGGCATCGAGGATACGCTCGATCTGCGCCTCATCGGCCAGCAGCGCCGAACCCGCGTCGCGCTGGCACACCTTCTTTGCCGGACAACCCATGTTGATGTCTACGATCTGTGCACCGAGCGCGACATTGATCTGTGCGGCACTCGCGAGCTCCATCGGATCGGCGCCCACCAGTTGCACCACGCGCGGCTCGGGTTCGCCGTCATGGTCCATGCGTCGGCGCGACTTGAACGTATCCCAGAGACGCTGATCGGCGCTGAGCATCTCGGCGCTGGCTAATGCGGCGCCGAAGCGGCGGCATAATTGTCGAAACGGCCGATCGCTGATTCCGGCCATAGGCGCCAGCATGGTGCGGCCGGTGAGCTCGTAATGCGCAATGCGCATGTCTAAGGAGGGAGCATCGGCGCGCGGGCTGTCACCGGCCTGATGTCGGCGGCGCAGCGCACCGCGCCATTGCTGTCGCGCAAGCACACATCCAGCTCGAAGCTGGCACTCGCCGCATTCGGGTCGCGCACGGTAACCTCACTCTCGATGCGCTCATCGCGGTATAGAAATGTACGTGCTGGTGCGCCCGCCGGCCAATACTCGCTGGGTGTCAGATCGCGCATGGCGAGGCGTTTGCCGTAGCGGTCAAGCAGTGTGACTCGCACCAGCGGCAGCGGTTGCGCCCGGGTCGCATGGTTGGCCAGACTCATGCGCACGCGAATGACCTGGCTGTCGGTCGGGTCGGAGGTTGCGCCCTGCTGACGCACGTCGTAGGCCGCCAGGCTCCAATGCGGATCCAGCGGCATGCCGAGCGCGGCGTAGGTGCTCGTCAGCGGTGCGCTCCAGAGCGGTGACATGGCCAGTCGCTCGCGCCAGTGATGCACGGTCTGCGCCGTAAGCAACAGCAGCATGAGTGCGCTGAGCACGAGCCACGAGGACTGCGATTGTGGCGGCGAGTCCGGCTCGGGCGGCGGTGCGAACTGCGCGGCAAGTGCCTGCGCGGAGCTGGGCGGCTCATGGGCCGTGCGCCCGAGCCGTTCAGTCAGCGCCGCGATCTCGCTGTCGACCGACTCCTCGGGTACATATTCCTCCGTCTGTGTAATGGCGTCACCCTCGAGCACGATGGTCTCGAGCGTGCCAGTCCCCTCAGCGTAATTAGATTCATTCTCGATCGCGCCCTCGTCTGAAGTGTCAGTCGCCGTGGAGGCTGACGGCACGGCAGATATTTCGCTGCTCTCAGTGATCTGCGTGACCTCATCGGCGCTCTGCGCGCTCTCGTCGGCGCCATGAGCCGCGGCGCTCGCGTCCGATTCGCCGAGCTCCTCGAACTGCACGGCCTGGATCTGGGAGGCGGACGCCGGATCAGCCTGCTCGTGCGCAGAGGCGGCGCTGTTTTCATCTGACGGCTCCTCGCTGAGCGTCAACAGCGCATTGAAAACGTTGGCGCAGCGCCCGCAGCGCACGTAGCCCTGGCCCATACGCAGATCAGCGGTCGTGAGCGCGAGAGTCAGAGTGCACTTGGGACAGACCGTGAACATGTCACCATCGCTTGCGCGGTCGTTGCGTTGCCGCGGCCTGCGCAATCATCAGACAGGCTCCGGGCGGCGCTGACCCCGCAACGTCACCCAGCCAGCGCGCCGCGCATGGCATTTCATATCAAACCATGCCGCGTAGCGTGCCGCTACTTCGGGCTCGTCCTCGGCCAGGATGCCGGCCAGCAGTATCTCGCCGCGCGGCACCACGAGCGCGGCCAGATCCGCACTCAGTGCCAACAGCGTTTTGCTCAGAATATTGGCCAGCAGCACCTCACAGCGCCGTGGCAACTGGCTGTGCCGCTCGCACAATCGCAAGCGCGAGCGCACGCCATTGTCGATCGCGTTCTCGCGCGTCGCGAGCAAGGCTTGCGCATCGATATCGAATGCGTAGGCGCGCTGCGCGCCGAGCCTGAGCGCCGCGATCGCCAGTACGCCTGAGCCGCAGCCGTAGTCGATGACACGACGGGCAGCCAGATCCGCGCCATCGAGCCACTCGAGGCACATGGCCGTTGAAGGATGAGTACCCGTGCCGAAGGCAAGCCCTGGGTCCAGACGCACGACGACGGCCTCATCGTGTGAGACGTGCTCGTGGCGCGGACAGATCCAGAGCCTGCGACCGAACCTCATGGCATGAAAATCCTGCAGCCATGCGCGCTCCCAGGGCCGATCGGGTAGCGCCTGGGCCTGCAGGCGCGTGGGATTCACACCCAGCGCGGCCGCGAGGCGCGCGAGCAGTGCGGGCTCGGCGCACTCGGCTCCGTACAGGGCCTGCACCCGGGTGTCGGGCCACAGACGCACTTCCCCCGGCAGCGGCTCGAGGATCGTGCCAGCGCGCGCCGCGTGGTTCGCAGCCTCCTGCGTGGGGCTGGCTGTCTCGCGCAGATCGCTGAATGTCACAGACAATGCGCCCAACTCAAAGCAGGCCGCCTCGGCGCGCTCGGGGTCAAATCCGTTGAGCTCGAAGCTCACTGCCAGGTATGCCATACGGGCAGGCGCTGCCGCGCCGACTCATTATTTGAGGCCCAGACGACGCTCGAGATAATGAATATCGAGGCCGCCGCCCTGAAAGGCCGCATGCGCCAGGATTTCCTGATGCAGGGCCGTATTGGTCTTGATGCCCTCGACGACGAGTTCGGCGAGTGCATTGCGCATGCGGGCGATGGCGGTCTCACGCGTGTCGCCGTGCGCGATGAGCTTGCCGATCAATGAGTCATAGTGAGGCGGCACGCTGTAGCCCGAATAGACGTGGCTGTCGACGCGGATGCCCGGGCCGCCGGGCGGATGCCAGAGCCTGATCGGGCCGGGCGAGGGCATGAAGGTGCGTGCGTCCTCGGCATTGATCCGGCATTCGATCGCATGGCCGCGGATCTGCACGTCGGCCTGGCTGTAAGGCAGCTTCTCGCCGGCCGCGATCGTCAGCTGCGCCTTGACCAGATCGATCCCGGTGATCAGCTCGGTCACGGGGTGCTCGACCTGAATACGCGTGTTCATCTCGATGAAGTAGAACTCGCCATCCTGGTAGAGGAACTCGAGCGTGCCCGCGCCGCGATAACCCACCGCGCGACAGGCCTCCACACAGCGCTCGCCCATTTGACGGCGCTGCTTGGCCGTGATGCCCGGGGCCGGGGCCTCCTCGATAACTTTCTGCTGACGGCGCTGCATCGAACAGTCTCTCTCGCCCAGACTGATCACATTGCCGTGGTGATCGGC
>JBEKWD010000069.1:0-8841 GCA_049513435.1 Steroidobacteraceae bacterium
CGCTCTGCAGCAGGCCAGTGCCTGGGCCCGCAGCCGTGTCCAGGGGCGAGCGCCCGGCGCTCAGGGCGATGCCAGCGCGCCGATCGTGCAGCATCCGGACGTCGCGCGCATGCTGCTGACGATTCGCGCCAACGTCGAGGCCATGCGCGCGCTGGCCCTCTATTGCGCCTTCACGCTGGATCGCGCGCGCGGGGAGCCCGATGAGAAGCGCCGCGCCAGCGCGCTGGCGCGCGGTGAGCTGCTGATCCCTATCGTCAAGGCCTGGAGCACGGATCAGGCGAACGAGCTGGCTTCCCTGGCGCTGCAGATCCACGGTGGCATGGGATTCATCGAGGAAACCGGCGTGGCGCAGACCCTGCGCGACGCGCGTATCACCTCGATCTACGAGGGCACGACCGGCATTCAGGCCAATGACCTGATCGGCCGTAAGCTCGCGCGCGACCGAGGCGCGGCCGTCGCCAGCTTGCTCTCGGATCTGCTGCGCGAGATCAACGATCTGCGTGGCAGTGACCCGGCGATGCGCAGCGTACGCAACGCCAGTATCGAGGCGATCACCGTGCTGCGCGACGCCACCGAGGCACTGCTGTATCAATACGCCGAGATGCCCGCGCGCGCCTACGCGGTCGCGGTGCCTTATCTGCACTTGTGCGGCCGCGTGCTGGGCGGGGCGATGCTCGCGCGCAGCGCCGCGATCGCGACACGTCGGCTCGGCGAATCCGCAGATGACGCCAGCTTTTACCGCGCGAAATTGCAGACCGCGCGCTTCTATGCCGAGTACCTGCTGCCGCAGACTTTGAGCCTGGCGCGCACGATCAAGTCCGGCGGCCCGAGCGTGGTGGAGGCCGATACGGAGCTGTTGACGGCGAATTGATCACCCCGCGCGGGGGCGAGCGCGGCAAGTTCTAAACCGGGTTCTCGAGGCTGAAGGTGGCCGTCTCATCGTTATAGGCGAACGCCTCGGCATAGCGAGCCAGGCTGATCACGGCGCGTAGCGTGTCCTCGGCATCGTCCTCGCCCATGAAGTCCTCGAGCTCATCGATGAAGCGGCTCTTGCGGGCCGAATGTGAGGCGCGCTCATCGAGCACGCGACGGATGTGAGATGCGAGCGGCACATAGTTGAGCAGATGCCGCGCGAACATGCGCTTGCGCTCATCCAGATCGGCGTTGACAAAGGCGGTACCGGCCTCGGTGAGCCGGATGTCGCCGCCTTCGACCTCGGCGAAGCGCATGAGCTGCAGGGTCTCGGCGACCGGAAACAGCTCATCGATTTCCATCTGCAGGTCCGAGGCGATCTTCGGCAGATCGGCGATACCGTTGAACGGCGGGGCGGCGATGGTTTCCAACAGCCCGGACAGCAGGTTTGAGGACACCCGCCGCATCACGCTGCCGATGCCAAGGCCTGGAAAGCGCTCGTTCCTGGCGGGCGCTTCGCCGGGCCGGCGTGAGGTCATCTCGACATAAATGCGCTCGACCAGCTCGCGGAATACCGGATCGAGCCGCTTGCGCGGCTGGGGCATCTTGACGTCGATCTCGTTGAGGATGCGGCCCGGGTTGCTGCCGAAGACGAGGATGCGATCGCACATGAGCACCGCTTCCTCAATATTGTGCGTGACGAGGATCACGCCTTTGATCGGCGCGCGACCTTCTGCCCATAGATCCAGGAAGTCGGTGCGCAGCGTCTCGGCGGTGAGCACATCGAGCGCCGAAAATGGCTCATCCATCAACAGCACGTCGGGATGCACGACCAGAGCACGCGCGAAGCCCACGCGCTGGCGCATGCCGCCGGAGAGCTCGCGCGGGTAGGCGGATTCGAAGCCGTCAAGGCCGATGAGGTCGATGGCCGCAAGCGAGCGCTTGCGAATCTGTGCCTTCTCCATGTGTTGTGCCTCGAGGCCGAGCGCGACGTTCTCAAACACCGTGAGCCATGGAAAGAGCGCGAAGCTCTGAAACACCATGGCGATGCCGCAGGGCGGCCCGTTGATCGGCTGGCCGCGAAACGCGAGCGAGCCTGCACTGGGCTCGTCCAGGCCGGCGATCAGGCGCAGCAGCGTCGATTTGCCCGAGCCCGAGCGGCCCAGCAGCCCGACGATCTGGCCCTCCACGAGACGCAGCTGCACGCCCTCGAGCACCGCCAGGTTGCCGCCGTCGGGCTTGGGAAATGCCTTACATACCCCGTCGACCTGTAGCAGGGCAGTGGCAGTGGCGCTCATGACGGAGTTCATACGCGGGCGCTCTTCAGGTCAGGCGAAATTTGCGTTCGGCGTAATAGTACAGCGGGCGCCAGAATACGCGGTTGAGCGCGACCACAAATAGACTCATCGTCGTGATGCCGAGAATGATGCGATGAAAATCTCCGGCCGTGGTCGCCTCTGCAATATAGGCACCCAGTCCGTGCGCCTTCACTTGGACGTTATGCCAGCTCACGATTTCGGCGACGATCGCGGCATTCCACGAGCCGCCCGAGGCCGTGATGGCACCCGTGACGTAATAGGGCAGCACACCGGGCAGCCCGACCCGGCGCCACCAGAGCCAGCCGCCGACGTTCAGATTCTGTGCCGCGTAGCGCAGCTCCGAGGGCATCGCCGCCGCGCCGGCGATCACATTGAAAAGGATGTACCACTGTGTGCCCAGGATCATCAGCGGACTGAGCCAGATGTCCGGATTGAGTGTCCACATCACGATGAAGTAGGTGACGATCGGAAACAGCAGATTGGCGGGAAAGGCGGCCAGGAACTGCGCGATCGGCTGAACAATCTGCGTTGCGCGCGGACGCAGCCCGACCCAGATCCCGATCGGGACCCACAGCAGGCTCGCCAGCGCGATCAGGATCATCACGCGCGCCAGCGTGAGTGTGGCCAGGCCCGCGACCTGCAGCGCCTCGTGCAGCGAGGTCTCGCCGATCAGCATGTGCGCAATACGCCAGAGCGCCCACACGACCACGGTCACCAGCAATAAAAACCACAGCAGATCCGCGCGCCGGCTCGCGCCCGCGTTGGCGATCCGGATCAAGGCCTGCGGCCGCGGGGTCTTGCGGCTGGTCCAGCGCACGACCGCATAGAACAGCGCATGGAATGCGCCCATGATGCGCGAGCGCTGCAGCATCGTGAGCGCCCAGGAAGTCGGGACTTGGGTGCCCTGCTCCTGATCGATGCGGAAGCGATCGCCCCAGACCACCAGCGGACGGAAGATCAGCTGATCGTAGGCTAGGATCACGAGCAGCATCGTCAGGATCGCCCAGCCGATCGCACGCAGATTGCCCTGCTCGATCGCCAGCGCGACGTAGCCGCCGATGCCCGGCAGGATGATGTTGGTGTGCCCGACGTTAATGGCTTCGGACACGACCACGAAGAACCAGCTGCCCGACATCGACATCATCATGTTCCACAGCAGTGCCGGCATCGCGAACGGCACCTCGAGCCGCCAGAAGCGCATCCAGGCCGACAGACGGAAGGAATCGGCGGCCTCGCGCAGCTCATACGGCACCGTACGCAGCGATTGGTAGAAGCTGAAGGCCATGTTCCAGGCCTGGCTCGTGAAGATCGCAAAAATGACCGCGAACTCGGCGCCGAGCACGCGCCCGGGCACCAGCGACATGAAGAACACGACCGTGATCGAAATGAATCCGAGGATCGGTACCGACTGCAGGATGTCGAGGATCGGCACCAGCAAGCGCTCGGCGCGTGCGCTCTTGGCCGCCCAGGTCGCATAGCTCAATGTGAACAGCAGCGAGAGCACCAGCGCCACGAACATGCGCAGCGTCGTGCGCGCGGCATAGACGGGCAGATGCACGGGATCGAGCGACAACGGCGTCGCCGCGAGCTTGGTCAAGGGCACCAACAGGCCGCGGCTGGCCTCGGCAAAGAAGGTCAGGATGCCGATGACCACGACGATAGCGATCAGGTCCCAGCGCGAGGCCAGGTCACGTACGAATGCAAACGGATCGGTACGCTCCATGGGTCGGGCAGTGTTGCACAGGCACAGCGCAATTTCTGCAGTGCCGCGCGCGCGAGTCTTTTTGCGCAGCGTGCCTTCAGCGCGTAGCGCGCGTGCGCGGTGCTCGATACTGCGGGGGCGCAGCGCTCAGACGTTTCAGATAGCGCCGGCGCTCGGCGGGACTGAGTGCATGCCAGTCGATCTTGCGCGCAAAGCCGCGGCGCAATGCGCTGTCGCTGACCGTGACGATGGGGCTGCGGGCGCGCACGAGCTGCTGCGGCAGGCGCCGCGTACGACCCGTGCGCAGCAGATCCACCAGCGCCGCGGCGACGCGCTCATTGCGCGGCAATTCGCTGTGCTCGCAGCGCACGTAATAATTGCGCGCCCCGGGCAGAGTAGCGCGTTCCGCCGCGACCGTGCCGTCGCCCGCGGCGCTGATTTCATAATGAAACTGCCCGCCGCGGCGCGCGAGCCCAGTGACGGTGCGCTGACCGGTGCCGATGATCGAGACATAGCGTTCATCGGGCGCGGCCAGAGACGCACGAAAGCCGCGCGCGGCGAGCAGCCGCGCCGCGTCGGGTTGCACACCACGCCGGGGCCAGCAACGCGGATCGAGCAGATCGAGCCTGCCGGCCCGTGCCGGCAATAGCTGGTAGATGCTCGTGAAGCTGTGGAAGACCTCGCGAGCGAGCGCCTCGGCGTCATGCCGTGTATCGATGGCCGCGAGCCGGCAGACCACCGGATAGGTGGCGCGCAGCGCCTGCACCGCCGGCATGGCCCCGTCGTGCGGCGTGCCCAGTCCAATCAAGTGCGTGACGCGACAGTTCGCGCCCTTGGGGCCCGCGCCGTGTCGTGGCGCCATGGCCGCGCGCGCCAGCAATCCGCCCATGCTGTGGCCGATCAGCGCGAGCTCGCAGGCCGAATCGGCGCGCAGCCGCGCGGCCAGGGCCGCGCCCAGCGCACTGAGGTCGTCGCGCCAGTCATAGTCATAGAGCACCACCTCGAAGCCTGCCGCCCGCAGGCGCAGTTGCAACGGCAGGTAGCTGTAAGGAATCGCCCCGAGGGTCTGCAGCGACCTGCGCGCGCCCCAACGTAGCTCCGCAAGCCGCCCCTGCACGACGTCGCTCGGATCGAGCCACAGTAGATCCGCGGGCCGTCCGCGAGCGCGCGCGCGTCCGAGCTGCGAGCCCATGATGCCGGGCAATACGTAGACCTTGGGTAAGCCGGCACGCGGGCGCGCACGCCAGGCGGCGCGCGCCAGCGCGCGCAACAGATCGTATTCGGCCGCGCCCAGGTAAGCGCGCAACTCGCGCCGATGCGTGCCGCGCGCGAGCGCACGTTCGAGCTCCCCGGCGGGCCAGCACATGCGGTCATAAGCCGAAATCTGCATGCGCGAGCTGCAGCTTCAGGTCAAACCGCTGTGACGCGCGATCTGATCGATGAGCGCAGCAATCGCGCTCGCGCGGGCACTGCTCTTGCGCCACACCGCCCCGATACGCCGGCTCGGTATCGGCCGCGCGAATGCTCGTATGGCGATGCCGCGAGCGTGCGCATAGGCCCCGCGGCTCGCGAGGGCCGGCAGCAACGTGATGCCCACGCCCGCGGCGACCATCTGGCGCAAGGTCTCGATGCTCGTGGCACGAAAGTCCTGCTTCTCGTGCACGTTGCTGCGCGCGCAGATCTCGAGCGCCTGATCGCGCAGGCAATGTCCATCCTCGAGCAACAGCAGCGTCTCGCCATCCAGATCATCGACGCGCACCTGCGCACGCGTGGCGAGCCGATGGGATTCGGGCAATGCCAGCACGAAGGGTTCCTGGTAGAGCTCGCGGCTCGCGAGCGCCTCATCATGGATCGGTAGCGCGAGCAGCCCGACATCGATCTCGCCAGCGTGCAGATGCTCGAGCATCGGTGCGGTCTGATACTCGTAGAGCATCAGTTCGAGCCGGGGCAAAGCCTTGCGCAGCTTGAGCGCGACCTGCGGCAGCAGGTAAGGGCCGATCGTGGGCAACAGCGCGAGGCGCAACTGCCCGGCCAGCGGGTCGCGCCGCGTCTGTGCCAGCGTGAGGATGGCCTCGCCGGTCTCGAGCATATGGCGGGCGTGACGGGTGACCTCCTCGCCGGCCGGTGTCAGGGTCACGCGGCGCGGTTGGCGCTCGATCAATTGCACGCCCAGATTTTGTTCGAGCTTGCGCAGTTGCGCCGACAGCGTCGGTTGACTCACAAAGCACTTGGCCGCGGCGCGGCCGAAATGTCGTGTGTCGGCGAGCGCCACGAGGTAACGCAGGTCCTTGAGCTTGAGTTCTGGCATGTCCTATCGATATATGGCGTCTATCGAGACTATCAACTCAATCGATTAGACTAACATGATCCGGGCCCTCAGTATGCCTCCCCATGGCAGCCCAGTGCGCGCCACGGACTGGTCCACAGGAGGGCCGCAACATGTTAGGTATCGGTGAGAAGTTTCCCGGCTACGCGTTGACCGGTGTGGTCTCGAATGACCCGAATAAGGCGTTTCGCCAGTTCAGCAGCCACGAGCAGGCTGGCCAATGGCAGATCGTGTTCTTCTGGCCCAAGGACTTCACCTTCGTCTGCCCGACTGAGATAGCGGCCTTTGGCAAGCTCAATCGCGAGTTCACCGATCGCGGTGCGCAGCTCTTCGGCGTGAGCACCGACAGCGAGTACGTGCATCTGGCCTGGCGCAAGGACAAGGAAGAGCTGCGAGATCTGCCCTTCCCGATGCTCTCGGATATCAAACGAGAACTCACTGGCGCGCTCGGTATCCTCGACGCGCAGGCCGGGGTCGCCCAACGTGCGACCTATATCGTGGATCCGGAGGGCGTGATCCGTTTCGTCTACGTGACCGACCTCTCGGTGGGCCGCAACCCCTCGGAGGTACTGCGCGTGCTCGATGCACTGCAGACCGATGAGCTGTGCCCCTGCAACTGGCAGAAGGGTCAGGAGACCCTCAAGGCGGCCTGACATGGAGCAGACGGCACTGGATCTGATCCGCGATTCCCTCCCGGATTATGCGCGCGATCTGAAGCTCAACCTCGGCAGCGTCCTGACGCGCGAGGGGGCGCCGGGCTTGAGCGAGCGACAGATCTGGGCCGTGGCCCTGGCCTCGGCGATCGCTGCACGCAACAACGCTTTCACGCGCGCGATCGAGGCAGCCGCGCAGCAGCATCTGGATGCCGCGCACCTGCAGGCCGCGCGCGCCGCGGCGGCCATTATGGGCATGAACAATATCTACTATCGCTTCCTGCATCTGGTCGAGGATGCCGAGTACCAGAGCATGCCAGCGCGGCTGCGCATGAACATCCTGGCCAATCCGGGCATCGACAAGCTCGACTTCGAGCTGCTGTCGCTCGCGGTCTCCGCGATCAACGGCTGCGGCCTGTGCATCACCTCGCACGAGCGCAAGCTGCGTGCGCACGGCATCACGCGCGAGATGATCCAGAGCGCGGTGCGCATTGCGGCCATCATGCATGCGGTGGCCGGGGTGCTCGAGTACAGCGAGGCAGGCGCGGACACGATGCCCGACGCGCTGTCGGCGGGGGTCGCGGCGCACTAAATGGCGTAGTTGACGCCGCGCCGGACCGCTGGCCATACTTCAGCCCGCTATGGCAATCAACGCTGCATCGGTGACGGTCCTGGGCCGTCGCTCTTGGTGGTGCCCCTACTATGGAGTGGGCACTGAGCGTTGCTGCACGCTGTAATCACAACCTACAGGTCAGGATCACACAGAACCCATCTCCGGAGTGCCTCCGGGATGGGTTTTTCGTTATGAAGCCTCCATTCGACATTGCTGGGGATCTGGACACGCCGGTGTCGGCGTTCGCGAAGCTCGCGCCGTTCGAGCCGCGCTTCCTGCTCGAGAGCGTGGAGGGCGGTGAGCGGCTCGGGCGCTATTCGTTCATCGGTTTCGGCGATGGCCTGGAAGTGCGGCTCGATGAGTCCGGATTTCAGATCGGCAACGAGCGCCGCGCGATTCCGCAGCATGGCCCGGCGCTGCTGGATGGTCTGCGCGCCGCATTGGCCGCGGCGCCGGTACTGCGCCCCGCACTGAGCCAGGTGCCATTGGCCGGCGGGCTGGTCGGCTACACGGCCTATGACGTGGTGCGCTTCTTCGAGCCCCTGCCGGTGCGCCTGGCGCCGCTGACGGGCGTGCCGCTGCTGCACTACGTCGCGCCGCGCTCGCTGCTGGTGTTTGATCACGTGAGTCGCGGTATCGCGCTGCTGCACGCCGGCACGGACCAGGAGCGTGCAGCCCTGCGTCGCGAGGTGATCGGCGCATTGCGTGGCGCGGTGCCGCGCATCGCGAGCGGCGGGGGATTTTCAACCCCTGTGCCCGCACTGACTCGTGATGAGTACATCGCGGGTGTACAGCGCACGCAGGAGCATATCGCCGCGGGCGACGTCTATCAGCTCGTGCTCGCTTCGCGCTTTGCGGGCAGCCATGATCTGGATCCGTTCCAGGTCTACCGCGCGCTGCGGCTGATCAACCCCTCGCCCTACATGTATTTCTGCCGGCTGGGCGCCCTTACCGTGGTCGGCTCCTCGCCCGAGGCGCTGGTCAAGCTCAACGGTCGCCGCGCGCAATTGCGCCCGATCGCCGGTACGCGGCCGCGGCACGAAGACGCCGCGCTCGATGCGCAGCTCGAAGCCGAATTGCGCGCCGATGCCAAGGAGAATGCCGAGCACGTCATGCTGGTGGACCTGGCGCGCAATGATCTCGGACGCGTCGCGCGCGCGGGCAGCGTACAGGTCGAGCCCTTTCGCAGCATCGAGCGCTACAGCCATGTCATGCACATCGTCAGCGGCGTGCACGGCGAGCTGGCGGCGCAGCGCGATGCCTTCGATCTGTTTGCGGCCGCCTTTCCGGCCGGCACCTTGGTCGGTGCGCCCAAG
>JBEKWD010000070.1:0-8826 GCA_049513435.1 Steroidobacteraceae bacterium
CGCCTATAACTACTATTGCGGTGGTGGCGACACGCAGACGGCAGGACGGCCGCGAGTCAGGCCCGGCGACATCATCCTCGTGCATGCGGGCACCTATCGTTATCACCCGGAATACTACACCGGCGACCGCAGCATCAACGCGACCACGCCGGTGGAGGGCACCTACTATCTGACCGCCAGCGGCACGCCCGATAAGCCCATCGTCATCAAAGCGGCTGGCGACGGTGAGGTGACCTTCGACGGCGGCGGCAACTTCAACCTCTTCAATGTGAAGGCTGGCAACTACAATTATTTTGAAGGGCTGACCTTCCGCAATACCGAGATCGCAATCTGGGCGGGCACACAGTTCATTGCCGGATCCAGCGGCCTGACGGTGAAACATTGCCGTTTCGAGAACATCAATCTGGGCGTTTTCACCAACTGGTCTGGTTCCAGCAATTTCTATATCGCTGACAATTATTTCATCGGTCGCGATGACCCCGACCATCTGATGGGATGGATTGGTAGCTTCTGGAAGCAGTTCGGTGGCGTCGAAGGGCAGGAATTTCCACCGAAGTTACTGTCGTATACGGCGGTGCGTGTCTATGGCGGCGGCCATGTCATCGCCTACAACTACGTCGCCAATTTCCACGACGGCATCGATGTGGAGACCTACGGCAATCCGGATGGTTCGGACGCCATTGAAGGTCCACATTATCCGCCGCGTCAATTCTGGAACCGCCGTCCGGTCTCGATCGACTACTACAACAACTACATGACGAACTTTCACGATAACGCCTTCGAGATCGACGGCTCGATGCACAATATCCGCGTGATGCGTAATATGATGCTGAATTCGGCTTCGCACCCGTTCTGTAATCAGCCCGCCATCGGCGGTCCGATCTACTGGATTCGCAACATCGCCTACAACGCCCCTTTCGGATCGGTGCGCATGAATAATGGAGCGCCGGGCGTGTATTTCATCAACAACACGATCCTGACCGAGACGGATGCACGCGCCACGGCCAATACTCATTGGCTCAACAATCTGATGCTCGGTCAGAATTCCGCACCCGAGATCTTTGCAGTCAACACCTATACCAACTACACCTCGTCGGATTACAACGGCTTTCGCGTCAATCCGGGCGCGGCCACGAGCTTCGAGTGGAATTCACCAGCATGGGGCGTGGCACAGGATTATCGCGACCTGCTGGCGGCAGCCGATGGGGTGCAGACACCGCCGGACAAGTACCTGGTGCAGCGTCGCTACGCGAGTCTGGCCGAGTACAGCGCCGACACGCATCAGGATACGCATTCCGTGCTGCTCGACTACGACATCTTCATGCATGTGCCGATGCTCGATGCCAGGGACCTGCACACGGTCCAGAAGCTATACAAGGCCGAGGATCTGGATTTTCGCCTCAAGCCCGGTTCAGCGGCGGTGGATCGCGGTGTCGTGATCCCTAATGTGACCGATGACTTCAGCGGCAATGCGCCAGATCTTGGGGCGCTGGAAATCGGCGCGCCGGTGCCGCATTACGGACCTCGCCCTTAGGGGTCGCCGACGGCCTCTGAGCCGTGGCCAGTGCAGGTCGCGGCGCCATAGCGGATGAACTTCTGGATGCGCTTGCCGGTGTCGGCCTCAGAGGTGTAGACGCTGCCGTGGCTATCGACGCCGATCTGGTGCAGCCAGTGGAAACGGCCCGTCATGCGCCCCGGGTGACCGAAGCGCCCGAGCTCCTCGAGAGTGCTGCGATTGAGAACGTAGATGGTCTCGTTGGTGCTGTCCGAGGCATACAGACAACTCTGTGCCTTGTCCGGCGAGAACATAATTGAAGATACCGTACCGGACATGACGGGATAGGAGTAGGTCTTGCTGCGGATCCAGCGCTCGCTCACGAATCCGCACTTGCCCGCCTCCCCGTTCGGATTACTGCAGGGCTTGCCGAGCGAGGGATCCCTGATGTCGAACACCTGAATTCGATTATTACCGCGATCGCACACGTAGATCTTGCCGTCCTGCGCGATCCTCGCGCAATGCACGGGGTTGCGAAAGAACGCAGGCTTGGTGTCGCCCTTGGGCTGCGCATCCGACCAAAGACCCTGCGCCGCCGCGGCCGCGTCGTCCACGGGACTGTTGCCATAGGCGCCAAAATGGCCGATGTATTTGCCGCTGTCGGCATCGACGATCAGCACCCGGCGATTGCCATAGCCATCCGCGACATAAAGACGATTGGTGCTCGGATCGACATCCATGTCCGCCGCTCGATACAGCAGCGGCGTGCCGTTGTAGCCGCCGTCTTTGTTGTTGCTGTCGGGTCCCTTCGGCGAGCCGCCGATGCGCAATTTGAAGTTACCGTTCATATCGAACTTCAGGATCAGCCCGTCCCCGCCGTCCCGCTTGGCAGCCCAGGGCGAGCTGTCCACTGCGCTACCCGGCGCGGGAGCGGCTGCATTGCCTGCAAGCCAGACATTGTCGTGACTATCGACGTAGATACCGTGCTCGTTGGCGGGCCAGACACAACCGTCCTCAGCTTTGCATCGGCCACCGATGAAACCGGGATCGGATGGGCCGCCCCAGGCACGCAGCAATTTACCGCTAGCGTCGAATTCGAGTACCGACGGCGCAGACATGCAGCAATCGGCGCCAAAGCCATTGGCGCGCACGAAGCCCAGTCCGTTGATCGGCTCACCTTTGGCGTCAAAGGCTCCGGGGACCGCGGGCTCGAGCCCGCTCTCATCGTTGGTCAGAGTGCGCGGGCGGTTATAGACCCAGATGTGATCATGTCTGTCGACATAGAGGCCACCGATCTGCCCGAGCAGCCAGTCGTGCGGCAATGGCGCCGGCCAGGTGGGATCGGATACGAAGTCGGGCATCGTACCGGCCTTCGACTTGTGATAGACCGCGGTCTGCTCGCGCAGCCCGCCCACGATCCCGTGCGTGTCTGCGTCGCTGCTGTCAGACAGCGCGGGCGCAAGGACGAGCGTGGCCGCGAGGGCCATGATCGACGACACGGCAATGTGTCGGATTCGCATCCTCATCCGGTCCCCCCTTGTCGGCGCTCTCGGCTTCAGCGATAGCGGGCGAGCAATTTCTCCAGCGCCGCATTGCCGGGGACGAGCTTTTCATACGCGATGCGATTCAGCGGCATCACGCTTGACTTGTTGACCGTGTGAAATTCGTTGTTGGCGCTCTCGTTGATGTGAATCAACCCGGTCACGTATTCATTTTGCTTGAGCTTGCTCTCGATGAAACTATAAGCCGCGCTGCGATCGGTCGGATCATAGCTCGCGCCTAGTTTGCGCAATATCACGTGGCTGCCGTCGTGCAATCGCACCGGAACCGACTCACCTTCGGAATATTCGACGGAAATCTCCTGGGCAGGCGGCACGAAATCCGCTTCCATTGCGGCGTGGTAGTGCTCGCGTGTGAAGGTATAGCTCTTGGTCGAGCCCTCGTGGTCGTTAAAGGTCACGCAGGGAGAAAGTACATCGATGAGCGCGAAACCCTGATGACGAATGCCCGCCTCAATCAGCGGCACCAGCTGCGCCTTGTCGCCTGAAAAGCTGCGCGCGACGAAAGTCGCGCCGAGCGACAGGGCGAGCAGCACCGGATCGATGGGTGGCATCTGATTGATCTCACCCTTTTTTGCACGGGTGCCGATGTCCGCAGAGGCCGAGAACTGTCCTTTGGTGAGTCCATAGACGCCATTGTTCTCGATCAGATAGAGCATGTTCACGTTGCGCCGGATCGCGTGCACCAGCTGACCCAATCCGATTGACAGAGAATCGCCGTCGCCCGACACACCGACATAGATCAGGTCCCGATTTGCGGCGTTGGCGCCGCTGGCGATCGAGGGCATGCGCCCGTGCACGGAATTGAAGCCGTGTGCTCCGTTGACGAAATAATTGGTGGTCTTGGACGAGCATCCGATGCCGGACAGTTTGACCAGCTGCTCGGGCCGCATATCGAGCTCCCAGCAGGCCTCGACGACGGCGGCAGTGATCGAGTCGTGTCCGCAGCCTGCGCACAGCGTAGACATGCTGCCCTCGTACTGGCGCCGTGTCAGGCCCAGGGCGTTGGTGGGCGCGGAAGGGTGATTGACCTTGGGCTTGTTGATGAACGACATGGTGTACTCGCAAGCCGCGTCAGCGCGGGCTCATAGCGGGGACGGCGGTCAAGCGCGGTGCCTCGGCGAGCGCAGCGCGTATGGCGTTGACGATCGGCTCGCAGGACATCGGGTAACCGCCGTAGCTCAATATGGACTGGAGTCTGGATTTGTCGACCGCGGTTTCGAGCGTCAACAGCGAGCGCAACTGCGCATCGCGATTCTGCTCGACTACAAATATCGTGGCATGAGAGCTCATGAAGCCGTCCACTTCCGGCGTGAACGGGAAGGCCTTGATGCGCAGATAGTCGACGTAGATTTTCTGGCGCGCGAGCACATCGATCGCCTCGCGCACGGCGCCGTCGCAACTGCCGACGCTCACGATACCGATCTTGTTATCGCCCTTGCCGACCAGTTCGGGTTTGGGCACGTACTTGGCGGCCGTGGTGAATTTGCGCTTCAACCGATCCACGACCAGCTGGTACTCGGCTGAATCCTCGGTGTAGGCCCCGTATTGGTTGTGGCCCGAGCCGCGCGTGAAGTAGGCGCCCTTTGGATGTACGCCCGGCAGCGTGCGGTAGGGAATCGCATCATCATCGCGATCGACGTAGCGATAGAACTTATCGAGATGCGCGAGCTCCTCGGCAGAGAGCACCTTGCCGCGGTCCGGCCGGAAGGCATCGTCCCATTGCAGATCGCGACACATCCAATCGTTCATACCGATGTCCAGATCCGAGAGCACGAACACCGGGGTTTGCAGGCGTTCGGCCAGATCGAAGGCCTGCACCGCCATATAAAAGCATTCCTCGGGGTTCGCCGGGAACAGGAGCACGTGCCGGGTATCCCCGTGCGAGGCGTACGCGCACAGCATGATGTCGCCTTGCTGCGTGCGCGTGGGCATGCCGGTGGACGGTCCGACCCGTTGCACGTCAAACACCACGCAGGGAATCTCGGAGTAGTAGGCCAGTCCGATGAATTCATTCATCAGCGAAATGCCTGGCCCGCTGGTCGAAGTAAAGGCCCTGGCGCCATTCCAGCTCGCGCCCAATACCATGCCGATCGCGGCCAATTCATCTTCGGCCTGGATGACCGCGAAATTCCGCTCGCCCGTGTCCGGATCGATGCGATAGCGATCACAGAAGGCCTTGAATGCGTCCATCAAGGAGGTTGACGGCGTAATCGGATACCAGGCCCCGATCGTCGCGCCCGCATACACGCAGCCCAGTCCCGCGGCGGTATTGCCGTCGATCATGATGTGGCCGTGCGTGCGCTGCATGTGCTCGAGGCGCAGGGGCAGCGGACACTGCAGGTGCTGCTTTGCATAGTCATACCCCAAGCGTAAAGCCTTGCTGTTGGAGTCCAGCAGCTTCTGCTTCTTGCCATAACTCTCGCGCAGCAGAGCGTTGATGATCTCCAGGTCGGCGTCGATCAATGCGGCCACGACTCCGGCGTAGGCGATGTTCTTGAGCAAGATGCGGGTTCGAACACCGTCGAAGTTTTCATTCACGAGCTTGGCCAACGGCACGCCGATAACCGTGATATCGGGCCGCTGCAACAGCGTGCTGCGCGGCCAGGTGGAGTCATAGATCAGGTAGCCGCCCGACGCGACTTCACGCACATCTTTGGCGAAGGTCTCCGCATTCATCGCCACCATGATGTCCACGTGTCCAGCGCGGGCGGCATAGGCGTCGCGCGTGACGCGGATCTCGTACCAGGTGGGCAACCCCTGGATGTTCGAGGGAAAGTAATTCTTCCCGGTGACCGGGATCCCCATGCGAAATACCGCCTTCATGATCAGCGAATTCGCGCTCGCTGAACCCGTGCCATTGACGTTGGCGAACTTGAGAACGAAATCGTTCACTCGATCCGGCGCATTGATCAGGTTCGGCATGGGGCCACTTCATCCGCTGCGTAAGGAATGGTGATTGTCGATTTTTGCATATCCCAGGCGGCCGTTGGGCAACGCTCGGCGCACAGCCCGCAGTGCACGCAGACATCCTCGTCCTTGAGCATGACGCGTCCGGTCTGTGGCAATGCCTCCGACACGAACAGCGCCTGCTTCGGATTGAGGGCTGGCGCTTTGAGTCTGGATCGCAATTGCGCTTCGTCGCCATTGGGCGCAATGGTCAGGCAGTCGACCGGACAGATATCGATGCAGGCATCGCACTCGATACAAAGTTTTGCAGCAAACACCGTCTGCATATCGCAGTTCAGGCAGCGCTGCACTTCGAGCGCAGCCTGCTCAGCGGTGAAGCCTAACTCAACCTCAATATTGATTTTCTTGAACCGCTCGACCAGGCCGACATGGGGTACCAGTCGTCGCTCGATTCCGTTGTACTCATTCTTGTACGACCACTCGTGTATGCCCATCTTGCGGCTGCTGAGCGTGACACCGCGCGCCATACGCTCCGTGACCGGCTCCCCAAAGCAGTACTTGTGGATCGAGATGGCCGCCTGGTGTCCGTGTTCCACGGCCCAGATGATGTTCTTCGGACCGAACACCGCGTCGCCGCCAAAAAATACGTTGGGCAGCGTGGACTGAAAGGTTGCCTTGTGCACCTTCGGCAGGTCCCATTGGTTGAACTCTATGCCGATATCGCGCTCGATCCAGGGAAAGGAATTTTCCTGGCCGATGGCGAGGATCACATCATCGCACGGGAAGAATTCCTCGCCGAGCACGCGTGTGGCGGTGATTTCCCCATCGCGCAGATCGTATTCGAGATGCTCGAACAGCATGCCCTTGAGCTCACCTCGCTCGACCACGAAGCTCTTGGGCGCGCGATTGACCACTATTTGAACGGCTTCCTGCTCGGCGTCCTCGAGCTCCCAGTCCGAGGCCTTGAAGAACTGGCGTGGTTTGCGCGCCATCACCTTGACGTCTTTCGCGCCCAGACGCAGCGAGCTGCGGCAGCAGTCCATGGCCGTGTTGCCAACCCCGATGATGAGCACGCGCTCACCGATCTTGTCGATATGTTGGAACGCCACAGATTCGAGCCAGGCGATGCCGATGTGCACGCGCTCGCTGTCGTGCCGCCCGGGCAGTTCGAGCTCCTTGCCTTTCGGCGCTCCGGTACCGACGAACACCGCATCGAATTCGCCTGACTCGAGCAGTTGCTGCAGGCTATTGACCGGCGAGCCCAGACGCAGATCCACGCCCATGTCCACGATATAGCCAATCTCTTCATCCAGGACGCTGGCTGGCAGGCGAAAGGCTGGAATATTCGTACGCATGAGGCCGCCCGCGACTCCATATTGTTCAAGGATCGTGACCGCATAGCCCAATGGCACCAAATCGTTGGCAACGGTCAGCGATGCGGGTCCGGCGCCGATGCACGCCACGCGTTTGCCGTTTTTCTCCTCTGGCGCGCGCGGCAATAGGCCCTCGATCTCGCCGCGATGGTCAGCGGCGACGCGTTTGAGGCGACAGATTGCCACGGGTTTGTTCTCGATACGCACGCGCCGACACGCTGGCTCACAGGGGCGGTCGCAGACGCGCCCGAGAATGCCCGGAAATACATTCGAAGCCCGATTCACCATGTACGCATCGGTGTAATGACCTTGGGCGATAAGCCTGATGTATTCCGGTACATCCGTGTGCGCGGGACAGGCCCATTGGCAGTCCACGACCTTATGGAAGTAATCGGGATCCCGGGTATCGGTCGGTTCCATTTTTGCGCTTTGTCCTAGCTGCCAGATCAGTGTCGCCAAGGCCTTAAATTATAGACTCAGGCCGGTTCGAAATGGGTGCTCTTGACGTGTATAAATCCGCGATTGTTCACAGTATTTGCCCTACATTAAATCGCGCAGGCGATACCACAGCATGGCGAGGGCCAGGGCCGGCCGGCGTAGCAGCATGCCACCCGGAAACTCGCGGTGCGGTATGCGCGCGAACACATCGAAGCGCTCGTTCGTGCCGGCGATCGCTTCAGCAACCAGTTCACCGGCCAAACTGGCCAGCGCGATGCCGTGGCCCGAGAATCCCTGCAGGTAATACACATTGGGCTCAAGGCGACCGAAATCCGGGGCGCGATTGAGCGTTATGTCGAGCAGGCATCCCCAGGCGTACTCGATACGCGTGCCGCTGAGCTGGGGAAACACGCGCAGCATGCGCGCGCTCAGGCTCGGCGCGACTGCGCGCACCTGCACACCAGAATAGTTGACGCGGCCGCCAAACAGTAGTCGATGGTCGCTCGAGCGGCGAAAGTAATCGAGGATCCAGTTCGTATCACTGACTGCCGCGTTGTTCGCGATGAGCGCGTGCGCGCGCTGCTCGCCAAGCGGCTCGGTCGCGATGACATAGGTGCCTACGGTCATGAGCCGGCGTTGCAGGACAGGCACGGTCGCGCCGAGCCAGGCATTGCCTGCGAGCACGAGCTGCGCGCACTCGACGTCGCCCGACGCGGTCCGGACACGCAATTTGCCTGAACCATGGGTGTAGCCGAGCACGGGGCTGGCCTCATGCAGCACCGCGCCTGCCTGCTGCGCTGCCTGCGCGAGGCCAAGCGTGTAGCGCAGTGGATTCAAATGACCGCCATTCGAATCATAGAGCGCGCCGATATAGCGCTCGCTGCTCACGAGGCTGCGTAATTGCGCGCGCTCGATCAGACGCGCACTCGTATAGCCATAGCGTGCTGCGATCCAGGCCTGAAAGCGCTGCAAGTGCTGCCACTGGCGCGGCTTGATGGCAGTGAGCATCTGGCCATCGACCCACTCGCAGTCGATACGGTGACGAGTCATA
>JBEKWD010000071.1:0-8818 GCA_049513435.1 Steroidobacteraceae bacterium
CGAATCGCGCCCACGACGTTGAGCCGGGCGTCCACCAGCATCAATACTTGCCACCGCTCGAAGGTAGTGCATGGGTGAGCGATGCCGAGCACGACCATGTCGCCGACGCTCAGCGTTGCGCTCGGTGGCAGCGACATGTGCGCGTGCTGATCATTGAGCGCGGTAATTGTGCAGCCCGCAGGCATCGGCGCGGGACCCGGCATGAGGCCAGGCCGATACCAGGCAACCGGTTGCGGCCAGCCCGTGTCGTAGCCGATATCACGTTTGCCGACAGTCAATATCGCCTTGTCCTGATCGGGCCGCGATTGAACATACGACCAGACTTCGAGCGCCGGCTGTAGCGAGCCCTCTGGCAGCTCGACGCGGCGTTCACGCAGCACGCGAACCTGCTCCTTGGCGTAGCCAGACGCATCGTGGGTCAGATAGCAGCCCGAACGCAGCACGCGCCGAACCGGACGTGACAGCTGTACCGATTGAAATCCCAGCGCCACGAGGTCGAAGAAGGCGCTGCCGCCGGCGGAGAGCAGCACGTCATCACCAAACAATGCAGCGGCGTCGATGGCGATGGCAGTCTCGACGACGCGGGACATGAAGGCCGTCACCGCAGCGGTATCGGGCAGCACGCCTTCGAACGCCTCGACGCCTGCCAGCCTCAGGCCGGGCGCGGCATCAATAGCCCGCGCTACGGCCAATGCGCTGGGAATGTCGCGACATCCGGTACGTGCACCCGCCGCGCCGACTTCCACGAGTACCCGCAATGCCGGCGCGCTTGCAGAGCGCGTTGCACGTGCGAGGAGGGCCACACCCTCGAGAGAATCGGCGAGTACGTAGAGCTCGAGGTCAGCATGGGCCTCGAGGGCCGCAAAACAGGCATCGACCGTTCTACCCATCGGCTGGTTTGCCAGGATGATGCGTCGAATCCCCGCATGCAGGCACACCTGGAGTTGCTGGCTGGTAGCCACCGTGATCGCCCAGGCGCCGTCGGCGAGCTGCCGTGCGAACAGCGCCGGTGCCATCGTGGTCTTGCCGTGCGGTGCGAGCAGGAGGCCGTGCAGGCGCGCGAAGGCCATCATCCAGGCGCTGTTGGCCGCCATGATATCCGTGCGGATCACGGCCAGTGGCAGAGGGCAGTCGCCCGCGAGCACGTTCCAGCCCTGCGCGGCCACATCGCGCAAGCGCAGCGGTGCGGCCGCGGCCGGAATTCCCTTGGTCGCCGCATCCAACAGAACATCTGCCTCGGGATCGTTGAGCAGCATCAGGCACTCCCTCGTGGTGCGACGGGCAGGGTGCACACGCTTTGACAGCCAGTTGACGCTCTGCCTATCATGAAACCTTGTTTCTCTTGTCAGCTTTCCATAGACCGAGCCCAGCATCTCCAATATTAACGGCTTCGGTTCATGGCGCATGGCAAATTTGTGCCACGAATTCCGCCGCAAATCGAGGGAAAAATATGATCGAACACGTGTCCGCGCCCAATCTGCCGAAGGCAGTGCTGCCATACAGTCCCGCGGTTCGTGTCGGTGAGCTTGTGTTCGTATCGGGTCAGGCCTCCGTAGACAAAAGCGGAGCGCTGGTCTCGGGCACCTTCGAGGAAGAGATGCGCCGCTCGCTCGAGAATCTAGCCGCTGTTTTGACGGCCGCCGGCAGCAGCCTTGAGCGCGTCGTACGCACATGCAATTACGTGCGCGACGCGGTGGAGCTTGAGACCTACAATCGAATCTACCGCGAATATTTCAAGCCACCGTATCCGGCACGTACGACCATTACGAACTGCCTGAATGAGGAATTGCGTTACGAAATCGACTGTGTCGCGGTCGTAACACCGATCGAGACCCGATCTGGTTAGCATCCGCCAGCCGCCCGCCACATTGCCCGCCGCCGCGCTTGCGCGCACTCATCTGAGCTCACGATGAGGATTCGCTGGCGGATATTTGTCTTCGTGTTCCTGTTCTCGTCGCTGGTATACGTTCAGCGCACCACCCTGTCGGTCGCCGCCGCGCGCATCATGCCGCTGTTCCATTTGACTCAAATGCAGCTCGGCTGGATGTTGTGGGCCTATTCGGCGGCCTACACGGGGCTGCAGATACCAGCCGGCGCGCTGGGTGAGCGCATAGGGGCGCGCGCGACTTTCACTGCTGTGGGGATTTTGGGCTGCATTGCCATGGCTGCGATACCGCTCGCGCCAATGTTCCTGTCGGGCAGTGCGCTCTTCGTGGTCTGGATGCTGGCGCAGGGCCTGCTCGGGGCGGCGCACGCGCCGCACACTCCGGTAGGCATGGGAGTCTTCGAAGCCTGGTTCCCGGTGCAGCGCTGGGGCTTCGTCGTGGGTCTGTCATCCAGTGGCCCGAATCTGGGCATCGCTTTGACGCCCCCGCTGATCGTCGCGCTCAGCGCGCTTCTGGGCTGGCAACGCGCGCTGCTGTGGGTCGCTGTTCCGTCCGCAGTGTTGGCGCTGCTGTGGCTTTGGTATGCGCGCGATACGCCGAGCGAGCATCCTTCCGTGACGCCGATCGAGCTGGCTGAGCTCGGCACCGTACCGCGCGAGCCCAGACGCGCGTTAACTATCGGGCGCTTCCTCAACATGCTGGTCGATCGCAACGTCCTGTTGCTCTCGGCCTCCTACTTCTGCTTGAACTATGCGTTCTGGCTGCTGACCGACTGGTTATTCTTGTATCTGTTCCAGGTGCGGCATCTGAGCGTACTCAAGATAGGAGCGCTCGCGGCAATTCCACCGATTGGCGCGGCACTGGGGGCGTGGCTGGGTGGCATTTATGCCGACCGGCTGGCGGCGCGCTACGGTCCGCGCTGGGGCTATCGCGTCGTGCCGCTCGTGGCGATGCCGTCAGTCGGGATATTGCTGCTGCTGGCGATGCAGGCATCCAACGCTTACCTCGCGGTCGCAGCCCTGACGGTCGCATCTGCCGGCATCGAGTTCAACGAGGGTTCCTTTTGGGCTGCGACCATGTTGATTGCACGCGCCGACACGATGGCCGCCAGCGGCGTGCTCAACATGGTGGGAAATCTTGGCGGCGTGGTCGGCATTCCCATCGTCGCTTGGCTCACCGGCCGCGGTGAATGGACTGGGGCATTTGCGCTCGGCACTGCCTTGATCTTCATCGGTGCGGCACTGTGGTTGCTCATCGATGCCGAGCGAAATCTAGGCGAGAGCGCAGCGCCGGCGAACGAGGCGCTCAGCGCGTTGTAGTCTCGATCAGTGCGCCCAAATGCGCGACACGGCGCGATCGCACTGGGCTAGCGTGAATTCAATATCCTCACGCGAGTGTGCCGCCGAGATGGAGCACTGCTTGGTCGTGACGGGCACGAAGAATACGCCCAGCGTATTGAGCGCTCGGCGCAATTGCAGATCGCTGGCAAAATCGTGATGCAACATGATGTCGTGGAAGTCCACAGGAGTCTCAGGCATCAGATAAAACGTGAACGCGCTGCCCTGGCGCGCGATGCAAGCCGGCACGCCATGCGCAGCAAATATCTCACGCAGTCCGCTCTCCATCATCTGACCCAGCTGCTCCAGGCGTTGGTATAGCTCGGTCTGATTCGCCAATAAATACTCAATCGTTGCAATGGCGGCGGACACGGCTACCGGATGTCCGTTGTACGTGCCAGCCACGAAGGGACGGCGCGCGGGCTCTGGATGCGCCAAGTAGTCCATATAGCGGCGCCTGCCGCCCAGAACTGCCAGCGGAAAACCGTTCGCGATCGCCTTGCCGTATACGACCAGGTCCGGCGTCACTGCGGCCAGTGCGCTGTAGCCGCCGAGCGCGTGTCGAAAACCGGTCTTGACTTCATCGAAAATAAGCAGGAAGCCGAACTCATCTGCGAGCTCTCGCAGCCCCGCCAGATATCCCGCTCGCGGGCGAATGACCCCGATGTTCTGCAGCACCGGCTCGGTTATCAGAGCCGCTATCGGATAGCGTCGGCATACATAGCGCACCGACTCGAGATCGTTGAAATTAATCGCATGCACCAGATGCTGCTCCAGAACGGCGGTGCCCGCACCAATCGGGCGCAGCGGATATTCTCCCGGCGAGACCCGCGGACCGATGTCCGACAAGGTGTTGAACACATTGCAGGCCACTTCATCGTGATTGCCGTTATAGCCGCCCTGAATGACGATGAGGTGCTGCCGCCCGGTCACGGCACGGCTCAGCCTTAGCGCCAGGGCCGTGGCTTCACTGCCGGTGTTAAGTAGACAGACTTTCTCGACCGCGGCAATGTTCCGACACAGCAGCTGCGCCAGATGACCTTCCAGCCGGGAAGGTCCTGCGCCAAACAGACTCTCGCCGTTGCGTAGCACGTTGATAGCGGCTTCATTCACCGGGGCAAAGTTGTGCCCGAGCAGAAAGGGCGCGAAGGCCGCGTGGTAATCGATGTACCGCTTACCCTCAATATCCCATAAATAGGCGCCCTCGGCTTTTGCAAAGGCAATGGGCGGATCGATGATGCGATTGATTGAGCTCACGCCGCCAGGAATGAACGCGCTGTTGTGCGCCAGGAGAGCTGCAGTGCTGTCGCTTATGTCATTCATTCTGCGTTCCGTTTGCCGCGGCTTGTAGCGCGTGCTGACGCATGAAGCATTGCAGCGAGGTGCAAATCGTTCGTGTTGCCGCGGTCATTGTGCAACAATGCTGCGCCAGCTCGCTAGTACAGGGCGTTGGCGTACTGCTGGCGATGCGGCCAGCATCGTCGTGCGCAGATACGCGAAGAGCCGATAGCCTCGCGAGGTGCGAAATCTACCGACCCATTGAGTGCATCTGGGGCGTTTCATCGCAGCGGTTCGGCTGCGTGGGCACGCTGGTATCGGTGCGATGAAATCCTGGCGTCAAATCATGTGGGCGCGCGTGCCGCTGGAACTGGCCCGCACCGACCCTGATATGGCTGCCGACGGTGGTGGGTTGGTGCGCAGCCTGGGACCGATTCACCTGACCCTCATCGGCGTTGGCTGCGCGATTGGTGCGGGGATCTTCGTATTGACCGGTACCGCCGCCGCACGTTATGCCGGCCCTGCGATCTCCATCTCGTATGCGATGGCCGGCGTCGTTTGCGTCCTGACCTGTCTGTGCTACGCCGAGCTCAGCGCCGTGATTCCGGCCGCCGGCGGATCCTTTTCCTATGCACGGATTACGCTTGGGCGGCTGCCGGCGTGGTTGGTCGGCTGCTGCATGGTGTTTGAGTACCTGGCCGGCGGTTCAACCGTAGCGGTCGGATGGTCGGCCTACGCGCAGAGTCTGTTGGCGCAATTCGGTCTGTCGTTGCCTTGGGCGGTGTCAGGGGCGCCACTCGAGGTCGTGGACAACAGGCTGGTGCCGACAGGCAGGATCGCTGACCTTCCGGCGGTCCTGATGACCCTGGGCTGCACTTTGATTCTGCTTCGAGGTCTGCGCGGATCTGCGCTCTCGAATGCCTTGATGGTCAGCGTCAACATTGTCGTCATCGTAGTTGTCATTGTCGTGGGCGCCTATTACGTGAATCCCCAGAACTGGGTGCCATTCATGCCCGCACGAACACCGAGTGGTCATTTCGGCGTGGCCGGAGTCTTCACCGCAGCGGCGATCGCGTTTTATTCCTATACCGGGTTCGAGGCTACCTCCAACGCGGCACGCGAGAGCCGCAATCCAAGCCGAGACGTGCCGATCTCGTTGCTGGCATCCGTGGTCATTTGTGTTCTGCTGTATACCGGGATTGCCTTCATCATGACCGGTCTTGCGCCGTACCCGAAGCTGGATACCGCATCACCGATTGCCACAGCGCTTGCTCTGGCTTCACCCAAGCTCAACTGGCTCATCATGGCGACCGACATCGGCACCGTGCTCGGGCTTGGCGCGGCGGTGCTGATCAGCTTTTATAGTCAGTCGCGCATCTTCTACAGCATGGCCGTCGTCGGCAATCTGCCGCCTGCGTTTGCGCATATACACCCTCGCACCCGCACGCCGACGCTGGCCGTCGTCTGGACGGGTGTCGGGGCTGCATTGGTCGCAGGCGTGCTGCCCATTGAGCTGCTCGGCGAGCTCATATCACTCGGTACGCTCATCGCGTACGCGTCGGTGTGTGCGGGCGTATTGGTCTTGCGTCGCATCCGTCCTGATGTCGCACGGCCGTTTCGGGTACCGCTGTGTCCGTGGCTTCCGCTCGCCGCGCTCGCCAGTTGCAGCGTGCTGATGATCAGCCTGCCACGCCTGACCTGGTTGAACATGGCCGCTTGGATTGCGTTGTGCATCGTGATGTTCTTTGTGTTGGAGTCGCGCGCGGGCCCACGTGGCGTGGAGCAAGGCTTCGGCGCGCGGCGCGGCAGCGCGCTGACGACGCCGGCTATGGCGCCGCCGGGGGCAGTGCCAGATAAAATAGATTGACGAGGCCGGTGGCGGCCGCGGGGTTTGCGAGCCCGCCAGTCAGGCGGCCGCGCCAGACATCGTGACCGCGCGCGTCATGCGCGCCAGATCAGCATCGGTCGAGGCATCGGGAACTGAGCAGCCGGGCGTAATGAGGTACTTGCTGCCAGCCTGCGCGCGCGCGCTGGTCCACTGCTCGACAATCTCTTGGGTGCTGAGGCGCTGGAAGTCAATCTCATCGACTCCCCCGGCAATCGCCTGCGAATAAGACTGGCGTACCTCGGCGATCGGAATCCCGCTCGTCTTCACGGAGTAGTTGACGACTGGCGCACCGAAGTCGTGGAACTGGCTCAGATACGCTCGCTCGAGCGTGTGAAGGTGCAGGATGCTCAGCTTGGTCTGCGTCAGCGCGGCCATCACGCGCTTGTCATAGGGACGACTATAGCGCTCATAGTCCTGCACGGCTCCAAACCGGCTCGTGGCGTTATAGATGCTGACCAGAGTCCCGGAGCTGCCCAGCGCCAGGGTGCGATTGATGTGGTTGATCGTGGATTGCGTGATGGCTTCCAGCGCTTGCGCCCATTCCGCAGGGTGTTCCTGCTGAAAGGTATGCAGCGCGCTGATGACCTCGCCTCGATCCTGCGAGCTCTTCGCACCAGCGAACTGCGGCTCGGCCGCCAGCAGCAACATCGCGGTCATATAGGGGCCGTAGACAGTGTCGATAAAGTACGCATCCCCCTGCAAGCCGTCGCGCACCAGCTCCAGGGTTCGCAGCTGCTCGGGATAGGGTGATGCGAGGGGCTCGAGCTCATACCACTTGCCCGTCTTCGATCGCGGGTAATCAAAATCATTCATGACCTTGACGAAGTCGGTGTTGTAGCGGCGATGGAACTCGAGGTGATCCTGCGCTTCCAGCTGCGCAGTGGGGCGCTTGTAATGGTGCCAGAAGCTGAACGGCGGACGATCCACGTCCGCCCCGAGCAGCGCACGATCGACGCGCTCCTTATGAGTCAGAGTGCCGCTCTTTGACCAGGATACGCGCGCCGCCGTCATGGCTGCAGCGGCAGCGAACGCACAGACGAATTGCCGGCGGGAGTTCAAGGTACTGTCTGCTCTTGGGTCACCAGAAAAAAGCGGCAGCCCGAATGGCTGCCGCTCTTTTCAATAATTGCCGATTGGAAGCCTCAGAACTTCAATACAGCCCTCATGTACCAAAAGCCGCCGTCGATGCCATAGGGCGCAAAGAGCGGCACCAACTGGGTTGCGAGAGCATCGTTGTTCCCGACCGCGTAGGTGCTGTTAGCGGCCGCAACGATGTGGTTATTCTCCAGCCCCGGAAAGCGATTGAATGCATTGTTCGCACCGACGCTGATCTGCAGTTCCTTCGTGATCTGGTAGGCGAAATCTATGTTCGTGATCGGGCTCACGCCAATAGTTGTCTTGTACCAATTGAGGTTGTTGGCCGCATTGTCGGCGTCATCATTCTCCCATTCGGAAGATGGCCCATAGATCTTTTCCAATATGTTGACCGACGCTTTCCCATAGGACCAATGTGTTCCCAGGTTGATCACGTACTTGGGCGACGCGCTCGTAATATCGGAGATGGTCTGGATGCTGTAAATGGGCGATCCGTCCAGTGCAGCGGTCAACGCCGGGTCTGTCGGCTTGATATACGTCGCGGCGGTATCGTTGTAAGTCGCCCCGATCGACCACTCGACCTGGCCCCAGTCATACTGCACCGGGAACTGGAACGCGAGATCGGCGCCGTTGGTTGTCGTGTTCACGCCGTTCGTGAACAGGTCGATGCCCGTGTTGGTGTCCACAGGATTGATCGGCACACCGTTGTCGGTCAGCACCTCGTTGACCAGCGGTGATATGACCGCGCCATTGAGCAGCCCATACAGGGTTGCACTGCCGACGATACGGTTATCGACCCTGATCCGGTAGAGGTCCAAGGTCGCGCTCATGTTCGGCAGCGGACGTAGAACGAAGCCCACGGTCAGGTTGGTCGACTTTTCGGGCTGCAGTTTGCCGAGGCCCAGCACCGCGGCTGCTGCACCATTAGGCGGCAATTGACCGTCGGTGCTACTTGGTCCGACATTGGTTGAAGAGTAGTACTCCTCAGCCAGCGTTGGGGCCCTGAAGCCATTGCTGATGGTGCCGCGGATCGCGAACTCGGGCGCGAAATCGTATCGGGCTGTGAGTTTGCCGACTGTCGCGCTGCCGAAATCGCTGAAGTGCTCGTAGCGTCCCGCGAGATCGATCAGCAGCGGAGCGACGGGCTTGCCGGACAGGTCAACGTACACGGCCTCGTTCTGACGTTTGTGGGTACCGGCATCCGACGGGTCGAATCCAGCGAAGGAGGAGGGACCGCCGCCCAGGTAGGATTCCGGCTCGCCGTAGCCGATCGTATAGGTGTCTTCCCGATACTCGACGCCGGCGGCCGTATTCAGCGGAGCTGCCATGCCGAG
>JBEKWD010000072.1:0-8807 GCA_049513435.1 Steroidobacteraceae bacterium
GCACTGTCTCGCACCTCCTCGGCATCCATCCGAAAGCGCGGGCCGCGCGCCAGCAGTCGGTTCGCGGGATCCGCACGCAGCAGCTCCGGGGTCACCTCTGCGGATTGCCGGTAGGTGGCCGACAGCAGCATCAGCCGGTACATTCGCTTCACATCCCACCCGCTTTCGCGGAACTCCACCGCCAGCCAATCCAGCAGTTTTTGATTCGACGGCCGCTCCCCCATCACGCCAAAATCGCCCGCAGTTTCGACGATGCCGGTACCGAACACTTCCTGCCACATCCGGTTGACCGCGACGCGCGCGAATAACGGGTTCTGCGCCGTGAACAACCAGTTGGCCAGCGCCAAACGATCGCGCGGCACGCCAGCGGCCAGCGGCGGCAGAAAGTGCGGGGTATCGGGACCCACCCGTTCCAGACGCGACGCGTAGTCGCCGCGCTTGAGCGTATAGGCATAGGCTGGTGAGGCTCTTTCCTGTGCAATCAGCGTCGAGGGGCGCGCGTCGATGAGCTTTTGCAGCACCGATGCCGCCGATATGCCGGGCAAAATCAATGTTCGCGTGTCAGTGAATCCCGGCTTGGCTTGCGGCGCCGGCGCCAACGCATCCATCTGTGTCTGCAGATCCGCGATGCTCGCGGTCAGCCGTTGCGCGGTCTGGTCCTGTTGCCCGAGGTAGTAGCGGTCCAGCACCACAAATGCCTCGTCATCATTCCATTTGGCGGGATCGCTCTGGCGCGCGACGATTTCAGCCGCGTAGTCTTCGTAGGGTAGGCGTCCCACCTCAGTTTCGGACAGCGCACGCCGGAACCAGCGGATGTCCTGGAACCGGGTTTCACGCAACAGCTGGTCGTTGTCACGACGCCCCAGATAAGTGGTCGCGCCGGTACGGATCGAGTCGCCGGGACGCAGACTGTCGTTCATGATCTCCGCAGCGGCGAGCCGGCCGTCGACATAAACACGCACGCCGCCGGCCTTGCCCGATCCGTCGTACGTTACGAACAAATGTACCCATTGCTCGGATGGCACGTTGTCATGCGTCTGCACCTCGATAGCCCGTTTCATCGGATTGAACGGCGGCGGGGGTGCTATTCGAAAAGCTTCCAGCGGGTCACGTTTTTTCTTCGTCTCCGGCACAACCTTGGGTGCGGGCTTGGGCTCCGGGCGACTCAAAGCCGAGTCATTGGCCAAGGCGACGACGATGTGTCCCCCGGGATAGGCATTGAGCCCGGTGTGGTACCTGATTGGTCGGTAGAAAATCGCCCAACCCGATTTGTTCGGGCCGTCCGGATCGCCCATACGCGCCAGTACTGCACCCTTGTCCTGCGCGGTGGCGCGAAACATGAACCAACCTCCGACCGAGAAGGCCTCGTTGGTTTCCACATCACCAACTTTGCCCAACGGCAAGCGCGTACCACCGTCAAAGCGAGCGCCTGGCCACAGCCAGTTGGACTCGCCCCAGATGATGGGATTGGTATCGCTTTCGAACTGCGCGAGGGCCGCATGGGGAGCGCTGTTCTTGACGACGTTGCCCTTGCCTTCATTGAATCGCAGCCGCAACTCGAGACCGTCCGTCGACACAGCCTGAGGCAAGTGGCCCGCGGCCAACTGCGCACGCAATAAATCAGGCGCCTCGATACGGCGCACCCGCAACTGCTGCTGCAGTCTGCCGCGTTCGCGAACCATCTGATCGAAAGCCGAAAGATTCTGCTCGTCAGGAAAACGCAGCACCGGCGGCGGATCGGGCGTATTGAAATCCATCGGGCCGTCCGCGGTGTTGTTCAGAAACGCGGCGAGCTGATAGGTGTCCTTTTGTGAGGTCGGATCGAACTTGTGATCGTGACACACCGCGCAGCCGGTGGTCAGCCCCAAGAAGGTAACGCCGAAGGTCTCGACCCGGTCGCGCGTCAGATTGACGAATACTTCCTCGGGTATGTCACCGCCTTCGTTGGTCGTCAGATTGCTGCGCATGTAGCCAGTGGCGACCAGCGAGTCCAGGTTCTGCTCGGGCAGCAGATCACCGGCCAGCTGCTCGCGCACGAAGCGGTCGAAGGGCTTGTTGGCGTTGTAGGCGCGGATCACGTAGTCGCGATAAGGCCAGATGGCGCGATAGTTATCGAAATGGATGCCATGGGTGTCGGCATAGCGCACATAATCGAGCCAGTAGTGCGCGCGATGCTCACCATAGCGCGGGCTCTGGAGCAGGTGATCGACCACTTTTTCATACGCATCGGGCGCTGCATCGGCGAGAAAGGCATCCACTTCCTGGGGCGATGGTGGCAGGCCCGTCAGATCGTAAGTGACGCGACGAATGAGCGAGCGCTTATCCGCTTCCGGCGATGGCGTCAGATGCTCTGCCTCTAGGCGTGCGAGAATAAATCGATCGATTCCATTGCGCGCCCATTGCTTCCCGCTGGCGGTGGCGCTCTCAGGCAGTGGCGGTCGCTGGGGTGCAATGAACGCCCAATGCGGCTCATAGTGCGCGCCTTCCTGCACCCAGCGCCGCAGCAGCGCGATCTGCTCCGGCTTGAGGGTTTTGTGCGCTTCGGGCGGCGGCATGCGCTCATCGGCGCTCGCCGCCTCGATACGGTGCACCAGTGGGCTCTTATCTGGCTTGCCGGGAATGATGGCCGGACCAAACTTTTCATGCGGAGCGTAGGCGTTTTCCGCCCGGTCCAGTCGCAACCCCGCCTTGCGCGAGCTCGAACTGGGGCCATGACAGCCGTAGCAATTCTCTGACAGGATCGGTTGAATGGATTCGTTGAACGACAGCTTCGCCGACGGCTCGCGCCCGCACCCCGCCGACAGCAGGCATGACGCCAGGGCCAGCAAGCCCAAGACCCCATTTGCATCGTGGCAAACTCGAGGGTGTTTCATCTTAATTTCATTCGCCGAAGCGCTTAAAACCGACCACTCCCCTGCGCTACGCATCCGAGCCTCTGCGCCGCCACATTACTATACCGTGTGTGAGTTTTAGGCGGTCGCGTACCTTTTATAATCAATCAAGAATAGGCCACGGCCGCCCGTAATTCAACGCATACCTTCGCCAAGGTCCAGGAGTGGCTACAGAGTGATAGAGTAAATTCCATGGCGCTGAAGCGAGCGAACTGGAAGGAGGGCAGGGTCATCGTGCTCGAGCACGTGTCGGAACTTCTTAAGGGCAATCCCTTGGGTGATCCGCACGTCCGCCAACTCGCCGTCTGGGTGCCACCGCAGTACGACGCAGCACGCTCGCGTGCCAGGCGCTTCCCGATGCTCATGGACATGGTGGGGTTTACGGGTTCGGGCCTCTCGCACATTGCCTGGAGGAACTTCAGTGAAAATGTGCCGGAGCGCGCAGCGAGGCTGGTGCACGAAGGCAGGATGGCTCCGGCGATCATAGTTTTCCCAGACTGCTTCACGGCGCTCGGTGGCAACCAGTACGTGAATTCTTCGGCCGTCGGCCCCTACGCGGATTACCTCATCCGCGAGATCATTCCGTTCGTAGACGGGGAATTTCGAACCCGCGCCTCGCGCGAGCATCGAGGATGTTTCGGCAAATCATCCGGCGGCTACGGGGCGATCATCCATGGAATGAAGTATGCCTCGACCTGGGGCGCGATCGCGGATCACTCGGGCGATGCCTATTTTGATTACGTGTACTGGTGCGATTGGCCGAACACCCTAAATGAGCTTGCGAAGTTCCGTTCGCGACCGCGCAAGTCCAGTCATTACGACGTCCTGAAAATGCAGCGGGGCGCTGACCGGGGCCTTGATGACGGGCGCGTAGCTCGTTTTCTGGCCGCCCTATGGAAGAAACCAAAGTTATCGTCAGCGGAGGCCCATGCGCTCATGAATCTGTGTATGGCGGCAACCTACGATCCTGATCCGAAGGCACCCGGTGGGTTCAGATTGCCGTTCAATCTCGAGACCGGCGAGGTTATCCCAGAAAGGTGGAAGGTCTGGCAGAAGCATGACCCAATTCGACTTGTCGATCGTTATCGGAAAAACCTGCGATTGCTGCGCGGGATCTATCTGGATTGCGGATCGCGGGATCAGTACCACATCCACTATGGCATGCGAATTCTTTCGAAGCGCCTTCAATCCGCGGGTGTTGAACACCGCTATGAGGAATTCGACGATGACCACTCCGATATCGATTACCGGATGAACGTATCCTTGCCATTCCTGACCCGCGCCTTGCGATAAGCCTGATCGGAGGCGGGGCGACTGCCGTGGACAATTTAAATTAACAACGAGGAAACTGGAATGCCAACCGGATCGCATAAGTTCGCCTTGATGGCGGCAATTTTCGTGTGCAGCGTTTCCGGCGCTAGCTTCGCCGACAATTGGGTAGGCGCCTGGGGCTTTGTGCCATTGCCGCCGCCACCGGGTGAAATGTCGGTGGTGACCACGCCCGCACTCGCGTCGCTTGCCGCACTCACACCTTTAAGCACGCCGCCGGTGCTGGCGGCGCCGAATGCCGCGGTGCCAGCCGTCCCGCCGTTGGACAATCCCGGCAACCTCGTCATCCTGCCGAACAATGTCGAACTCGCCAACGTCACGGTGCGCCAGCTCGTGCGGGTTTCCACCGCGGGCAAGCAGATTCGCCTGCGCCTGTCCAATGAAAGCAGCGCCGGCGTGTTGCCGGTGGGCGCTGTACACGTCGCAGAGGCTGGAACCGATGGCGGTATCCGACCTGGCACCGATCACGCCGTAACGTTCGACGGCAACGCAGGTGTCACCATTCCAGCCTCAGCGCCACTGCTGAGCGATCCGGTCCCTATGCAGGTGAAGTCGCTGGACCGGCTTTTGATCTCCATCCATCTGCCGGGCCCCATGCCTCGCGCGGGGCACGCCCTGTTCCAGTATGTGACTTTGAGTGCTGGCGACAACACATCCGCGCCGACCTTGCCTGACGCGAAGCTCGTCCGGGCCACCGCCATTGTCACGGAGGTCGATGTCAACGCGGACGCGCCAACAAATGTGATCGTAACGCTGGGCGACTCCATAACGGAAGGCGCGTTATCCACCGCCAATGCCTTCCGTAGCTGGCCGGACAGGCTGGCGGAACGCCTGGTGACGGCGCACAAGAACTGGGCGGTGTTCAATGCCGGCATCGGCGGCAACCGTCTGCTGCGCTACGGTGCCGGCCCAAACGCGTTGGCACGTATGGACCGCGACGTATTTAGCGTGCCGGGCGTCAAGGCGATCATCCTGCTCGAAGGGATCAACGATATCGGTCGCGGCTTTACACCCTCTGGCCAGATCGATCCGGTAACGTCGGAGGCGCTGGAAGCCGCCGACAAACAGGTCATCGCCCGCGCCCATCAAAAGGGGATCAAGGTCTACGGCGGTCTCCTGACGCCGTATCAGGGGGCGGGTTATGCCTCGCCTGCCGGTGAGCAAGTGCGCGAGGCGCTCAACAATTGGATCAGGGCCAGCGGTGCCTTTGACGGCGTGGTCGACTTTGCCACGCCTGTCGCGGATCCGGCCAACCTGCTCACCTTCAATCCCAACTACAACGACCGGGACCATCTGCATCCGAATGACAGCGGCTATCAGGTTATGGCCAACGCGATCGACCTTGCCATGGTTACCGGAAAGTAGCGCCCCGACATAAGGCGGGTTCGACGAATCTTCAACCCATTTTCTTGATCTGTTCGAGGCCTCTGCGGATCGCGGCCTTCTGCTCCTCGGTTACATCCACCGCCGGCGGACGCGGATAGGTCTGGGGCGTGCTCATCAGTACGCTCAAGGCGTATTTCATCGGCCCATAGGCTTCCATCTGCGGGCACTCTTTGTACAGTACGTCCATCTGCGCCGTCACTTTGACGAACTGAGCATGGATGTCGTTGCCCGCGCGTGACGCGGCGAACATGTCGGCGATGGGACGGCACAAGAGCACGCCTTCCGACAGAACTCCGCTCATGCCGTGCTGCAGCCCATATTCCAGCTTGGGAAAAGTGCCACTGCTGATATTGAGGTCGGGAAAATTCTTTACCCGGTCGACATAGGCCGCCATGTCGTCGCCGGAATCCTTGACCCCCGCCAGATTCGGATAATGCTTCAGCGAGGCGATCAGGCCATTGGACAGCGGCACCGCGCTATAACCCGGCACATGATAGAGATGAACGCCCAGCTTTTGCGGCGACGCCTCCAGCACGAGAGAGAAGTATTTGTGCAGGCCCTCGTCGGACACGTTCTTGTAATAGAAAGGCGGCACCACGAGGGTGCAATCGGCACCATGATCGGCGGCATGTTTCGAAAGTTCGATCGTCTCGGGGAAGTTGCATGTGCCCGTGGTGCACATGATGTTCATCTTCCCCTTGTTCTTGCCGGCCACCTCCATGATCGATTTGCGCTCGGCCATCGAGAATGACGGATATTCCCCGCCCGAGCCCAGAACCGTGATGCCGTCGGCACCGTTATGCTCGAACCATTGCATCTGCGCCTTCATCGCGCCCAGATCGACTCTCAGATTCTTGTCGCAGGGCGTCGGGCTCGCCACCCACATGATCGACTTGTCCCGCGAACGCGGCTTGGGCTGATCTTGGGCGTTGGCTGCCGTCATGCCAGCCATGCTCAAGGCGGCGGCACCCATCATTTCTAGAGCTTCTCTGCGAGTTGTTTCCATGTGACTCTCCCAATCCGTCGAACTCTGTTGTTTCTCTGGCGGTGACGGCTCGTTTGTGCAGCCTATCAATTGCGTCAAGAGCGGGAAAGCACCGCCCCATCCTGCCACGCGGGAAGCCGAGAACAATGTTCGCGCCGATGAGGGCCACAAGCTGCCCTAGAAGTGCTTAAACTTGTCGCCCCAAAGCCGCCAGTCGCTGAGAAATACCATCAGTATCGGTGGACGATAGAACCCAGGGAGAGGAACTAAGAAAATGAAGCCTTTTGCAATCGTCGCTTCGATCACCTGTTTACTCAGCGCGCCCGTCTTGGCGGAGGATCTGGGTCGATTTGTTGATGGCGAGCTGGCCGGATTGGTAAGCACCTACAAGGGCATACACGCCCATCCAGAATTATCTCATCATGAAGAAACGACGGCTGCCCTGCTGGCAACTGAATTACGCAAAGCCGGCTTCGCAGTCACCGAGCACGTTGGCATGTATCCCGATGGGACACGGGCATACGGTGTGGTGGCAATACTCGAAAATGGTCCCGGCCCACGGTTACTGATTCGTACCGACATGGATGCGCTGCCGATCGTTGAAGAGACGGGCCTCAGTTACGCAAGTCACGTGATGGACAAAAACCAGGCCGGTCAGGAAGTCGGCGTAATGCATGCCTGCGGCCATGATGTGCATGTGACCACGATGATCGGCACGGCGCGAGCGCTTGCGAGCTCTCGCGCGAAATGGCACGGCACGGTGATGCTCATTGGGCAACCGTCCGAGGAAACCCTTGATGGGGCGAAGGCCATGCTCGCAGACCATCTTTACGAGCGCTTTGGCACGCCTACTCTCGCGATTGCACTGCATGACACCAACTCGCGCGCGGCCGGGGCCGTTTCTATCACCAGTGGGCCAGCGCTGGCCGGAGTTACTTCTGTCGATGTCACCCTGCGCGGTATCGGCGGCCATGGCGCGCAACCGCAGAGTGGCAAAGATCCCATCGTCATGGCGGGCGAGTTTATCGTGCAACTACAGACGATCGTCAGCCGACAAGAAAACCCGCGCGATCCCTCTGTGGTGACGATTGGCGACATCCATGGCGGCAGCAAACGCAACGTCATTCCCTACGAGGTTAAAATGGAACTAACCACGCGCGCTTTCAGTGATAAGGCCATGCAGATTATTTTGGATGGCATTAGGCATGCCGCTCAGGGCGTGGCGATGTCTGCGGGAGTACCGGAGGATCGGCAGCCGATCATCAGCATTATTGATAGCGAGTCGGGGCCTGCGACCTATAACGATCCCGCCCTCACCGGTCGTGTGAAGACGGCGCTCGTCCATGCCTTGGGGGCGCAGAACGTATTTGATGAGGATCCCATTATGGCGAGCGAGGACTTTGGTCTCTTCGGTCTCGAAGGCCATCGGATTCCGACCGTGATGTTCTGGCTCGGGGCGATGGATCCCTTGAAGTTAGCTGCGGCCCAAGCGGCAGGCAGGTCCCTTCCCGGTCCGCACACAAGCCTGTTCGAACCCGTTCCTGAACCGACACTGCGGACCGGAGTAATGGCGATGACCTCCGTAGCAATCGCGCTACTTCAGCGGTAGGTTGTCAGGCTCTTGCGTGCTCAATCCATCGCGCTTACGCTAATTTTTTAGGGGACTGACTCAATGGAGAATCTCATGGCAACGCAAGCCGCAGTCAATCCTTCGGAAGAGTCCATCCGGATCGGTCCGCTCGGTATCCGCTTCCTTCTGAGCGGCGAGGACACCAACGGTAGCGTCTCCGTCTTCGAAGTGACGGTCCCGGCCCGGCAGAAGCTGGCCGCCCCCGCGCACAAGAACGACGCTTACGAGGAGACGCTGTACGGGATCGAGGGTGTGCTGACCTGGACCATCGACGGCAGGCTATCGAGCTCGGACCCGGCCAAGCCTTGTGCATACCACGCGGTGCCGTACACCGCTTCGATAACTTCGGTACGGAAGATGCGAAGCAGCTGTCGATAGTCACTCCGGCAATCATGGGTCCAGCGTACTTCCGAGAAGCCAGCCAGGTGGTGAATGTCGCCGCCGGTGGGCCACCAGACACGGCCAGGATGGTGGAGGTCTTCCGGCGACATGGGATGACGATTGCCGCCCCGCCGCCGACGCGTTAGACGTCAAATTTCACTGGGTTATCGTTCCGAAGAATTCGCGGCGAAATACCCGCGCCGCT
>JBEKWD010000073.1:0-8788 GCA_049513435.1 Steroidobacteraceae bacterium
AGATCGCCCACCGGGGGCTGCGCGAACGGAATTCCCTTAAAAATGCGGATTCCCGTGGTCGGATTCACGGTCCCTTGGAGTACGCCATGAGCGGTCGTAACGGTATCTGCGGCGTGCGCCGCCGCCAGGGAGAGAATCGAGAGAGCGAAAAGTGTCTTCATTCCGGCCACGAGATTACTACTAATGCCAATTTCCCGAACCACCCGGAAGGCCGCCCGCTTGTCAGACGCGAACGCCGGGCGCAGGCTTAGCCATCCAATACAGAGAGGGGCACCGATCATGGACATCAAGAAACGGGACTTCCTGGCCACCAGTCTGGGTATCGGCGCCGGGCTTGCTGCCGCTTCATCGCTGACGTCGGCGAGCGCACAGGAGCGCAGCCCGGCCATCCATGCCAACACTCAGCCCCCCACTATGGACCCCAATTACAAACCCCGCCGCATTAACAAGGCAATAGAATTGTGGGAAGACGGCCAACCGATCTATTACAACGGTGCGGGCATGGGCCCTGGCATCGATCCGTACGCGCAGGGGGTGAAAATGGCGCGCACCTGGATGGATGCGATCAATGTCGAGGTCGAACATAACGCCCTCGACTTCATGCAACTCCGGGAATTCATGCGCGGATTGGTGGATGGCGGTCCCACTCGCAGCGGCCATCGCACGCCGGCGGTGTTCGTGGAGACCTGCATCATCGCCTTGGACGAACCCTATATGCGGGCCAACAGCTGGGTGATTGAGCAGCTCCTGGATTGCGGCGTCCATGGCATCCATATGTGCCATGCCCGCGACACGGGTGCGGTGCAAGTCGCCACCCAGATGGCGTGCCGCTATCCGTTCGACCGGCCCGGCATTGCCAAATTGCCGATGCAGGGTCTACGCGGCTCAGCGCCGGGTTATGCCGCCCAGATGTGGGGCGTGACGCTGAACAAATACCTCCATGTCGCCGATTTGTGGCCGCTCAATCCCAAAGGCGAGGTGATCTTTGGCGTCAAGATTGAAGACACCTACGCCGACAAAACGGTGGCAGGGACCATGGCGCTGCCAGGCATCGCGATGGCGGAATGGGGTCCCGGGGATCACAGCTACTGGCTTTATGGTTTGGAAGCCCATCCGGAGGACGGGCCAGCGCCGCGCAATCTGCAGGATTGGCCGGAGATGGTAGCCGTGCGCCAGCGGGTGCTCGACCTTTGCAAGAAGAACAATGTGCGCTTCCTCAATGGCGGAAACAACGATCCCGACAGTTCCAGTTACGTCCTCAAACAGATCCAGGATGGCGCGATGGTGATTGAATGCGACGAGGCTTCCGCCATCACGGGCCGAGAGTTCACCAAGCGAAGAATGCCGGTGTAAGGAGGCAGAAAGCGTGTAAGCAAAGCTCTGTGCTCGATCTCGGCGATGAGCGCCCAGTCATGTTCGTATACGGGTGATATTTCACTATGCGCAGCGCGCAACTGAGTATGGATGCTGTCATTGAGCTCGGCCTTAAGCTTGCCGATGTCGAAGAGAGCCCTTATTACGGCGCCCGGGCCTTGAAGTTGAACGGTCAAATGGTTGCCTGCACGCCAGTGAACAAGTCTGCCGAAGTCAATAGTGCCGTCGTCGCGATGAACTTCGAGCAGCGTGCCGCCTTGCTTAGGAAACACCCATCGCTCTACTACGTAACCGATCACTACGTGCCACACCACGCGATGCTTATCCGCTTGTCGAAAATATCGCGCGTGCAGCTCGCGCGGACTTTACGTTTGGCCTGGAAATTTGCCGCCTCGAAGAGCGCCGGGCCGAGATCGTCTGGCAAAGCGAAGTGAGGTTTCGCTCGTCGTTTCAAGTGCGGACTTGCCGTCTAGTCAAACCACCCGAGATCCTTGGTATCCGGCATCGCAAACGGCTTGTCGAAGAAGTCGAGTACCGTTTTATTGAAGCGCGTCGGATCTTGCGCCGGGATCATGTGCGTTGCGCCAGGGAAAATCGCCAGCTGTGACTTCGGGATGGCGTGGAATATGCTCAGCGTGTGCTCGTCACGGATCACATCGCGATCAGCCGCCATGACCAGCGTTGGAACCTGGATGGTAGCTAAGTCACCCAGCGGTATGTGGGGCTGAGTTCCCAACAGATTGAGAAATTGCAACTGCAGTTGCAGCGGCTTTGGATCATGGCTAGTTGCGAGTTGCGCCGTGATTCGTTTACGCACCCGTGCGATGCCATCCACCGCCCATGGATATGCGGCTTCCGGTTGGAGATTAGCGCCCATCAATGCCAGCATCCCGACCTTTTCCGGGTGATGGATCGTTAGAAGCAGGCCGATGATGCCACCATCACTCCAACCAAGGACTTTGACGTGATCGAGCATCAGGTGATCTAGAAGAGCATTGGTATCCTCGCTCATCTGTTCGTAGCTTAGGGCGTCCGTACCAAGCTCTGACTTGCCCTGTCCGCGACTATCCATCGCAATAACACGGTGATGTCTGGCGAAAGTTCCGATCTGCCCTTTGAAAGCCTTAATAGAGTCACCGTTTCCGTGAATCAGCAACAATGGCACGCCCGCGCCGTAAGTTTCGTAATAGAAGCGGTTGCCGTTGAATACGAAGATGTGGCCAGCGGCGGGGTTGTCGCCAAATTTCTGGGCAGCCAAGTAGGTTGCCGCCACTGCTGGTGCGCAGCTGAAGACAGTGGAAAACGCGGCGATTGCCAAGAGGCGCGAGATAGAGAAAAGAGCCTCCATCGTTTTCCCTCGTTCCTTGGAATGCAAAATTCCTTACTCCCCCGGTTTGCTGCCCGGCTAGATCGCAGCCGGGTCTCTCGCAGGTGCAGCAATGCATGGCGCGCGCTGCGCCGCTATAGTCTGCCAAAATAGTCGGAGAAATTCGTCACGCGCGATGCGCAGGGCGGAACGTATCAACCGATAGCGCAATTGTGCTGGCGGGGCCCAATCCCCGCCCTCACAATCACGGCAAAAATACCCGGAGACGACCATGATCCACACTCGCCGCGCCTTCCTGACGAGCACAACCGCCGCCACCGCGTCCCTGGCGCTGCCTTGGCCCACGCTTGCGGCCGAACATGCCTTCACCATCAACGCGGCGATGGACCCGCCAGAATGGGCGCTGCTCCAGCGCGAATTGCTGCACGCCCACACCGCGGCCTGCGTCAGGTTCTTCCAGCGCTATTTCGATCCGTCGAACGGCTGGCTGGAAACCACGGTGCGGTTTGGCGGCGATGACGGCCCCGACGACGCCATCGAGAATGTCAATGACTGGCCCCATCTCTATGCCCTGGGCGGCGATGCCGTGCTCAAGCAGATGTACACCAAGGCCTATGAAGGCCACGTCCGCCAATACATGGCGGCCAAGACCACCGACGTTCCCGCCGGCCGCCAGGGCATGTACTACAAGGAGTTTCCCGCGCAATTCGACTGGCAGCACAATGGCGAGGGCCTGACGGTGTTCAACCTGATGCCGCTGGGCGATCCCTATAGCCGCATCTATCGCCAGCGGATCAAGCGCTTTTCCGGCTTCTACATGGATGAAGACCCCGGCGCGCCCAACTACGATCCCAAGCTCAAGCTGATCAAGAGCCTGATGAACGGCTCCCGCGGCCCCATGCTGCGCAAGGCGACGCCGCTGGACTGGACCGGCGATCCGATTGACGTGAAGAACCGCTTCCCGTCGCTGGGGCATGGCGAAGACGACTACAACATGATGCTGCAGCATTTCGTGGGCTATGAGGATGTGGTGGGCGACCATCCCCTCAACCTTGTGGCGACCACGCTGCCCACCAACGCCTATCTCCTGACTCATGAGCAGAAGTACAAGGAGTGGGTGCTGGGCTATTGCAACGCCTGGGCCGAGCGGGCGCGCCAGAACAACGGCATCATCCCCTCCAATGTCGGGCTGGACGGCGCCATCGGCGGCGCCGCCGACGGTAAGTGGTATGGCGGCGCCTATGGCTGGGGCTTTTCCCCCATCGTGCCGATGACCGGCAAGCCCAGCGACCGCAACCGGGTGCCGCGCTGCATCGTGGGCTTCTTCAATGCCTATCTTCTCTCGAAGGGCGACGACAAGTATCTCGATGTCTGGCGCAAGACCGCCGACCGTATTGATGCCAATGCCAAGATGGTGAACGGCAAGCAGTCCTCCCCCACCATGTATGGCGACAAGGGTTGGTACAGTTTCCAGCCCGGCAAGTACCGCTTTAATTTCCTGGAAATCTATCACCTCTCGATGAAGCAGTCGGACCGCGCCCGCTGCGAGGAGACCGGCTGGTACGATTTCCTGGAAGGCAAGAATCCCGGCTATCCGGTCAAGGCACTGCGCGAAGGCTTGAGCCGCATCCGCAAGCAGATGGAGATCGTGGACGCGGATTCGACCTCGCTGGACATGCGGCTGGCGGATTCGGCGCTGGATTATAATCCCGCCACGGTGACGCCCCTGACGCAGCTGATGGAAGCGGGGCTCTACATCCAGCATCCGGGCTGGGCCAAGACCACGCCGGCCCAGGGTGGCTCGCTATTGTTCTGCCGGCTGCGCTATTTCGATCCGGAACGCCGCCGCGCCGGCCTGCCGCCGGATGTGGCGGTGCTGGTGGATGGCTGGAGCGATGACGGGCTGACGGCCACCTTCGTCAATCTCAACCCCAGCGTGGCCCGCAGCCTGATCGTGCAGGGCGGCGCCTACGGCGAGCATCAGATCGCCTCGGTGTCGGACGGCAAGATGACGCTGAATGTGGATGCACCAAATTTCCCGCTGCGGCTGACGCCAGGAGCGGGCGCGCGGCTCACCATCAAGATGAAGCGCTTCGCCAACGATCCCACTCTGTCCTTCCCCTGGGAGGACACGGTAGCCGACCTGGGCGACCCGCCGATATGAGACAACAGCCTGGATGGCGTGCGCCTCTCTATTGTCTCGGAGAATGCGTCGTTAACGGATAGGCTGAGCGGTCATCCGCGTGATTTCGATTGGGGGATAAACACCTTGCTCGGTCTAATGCAGCGACACCCGCTGCTGATCTCGTCGCTGATAGAACATGCCGCGCGCGCGCATCCGGGCGTGCCCATTGTTTCGTGCGTGCCGAACGCCCCGGCGCACCGATGCACTTACGCAAATATTGATCGTCGCGCCCGCCAACTTGCGAGGGCACTGACTGCCCTTGGGGTTCGGGAAGGCGACCGAGTCGGATCCCTGGCCTGGAACGGTTACCGGCACGTGGAGCTGTTTTTTGGCGCCTCCGGTATGGGCGCGGTACTACACACGGTCAATCCGCGGCTGTTTCCGGAGCAGATCGAATACATCATCAATCACGCAGAGGATCAGCACCTTTTTTTTGACGTCGGTTTCGCCTCGCTTGTCGAGCAGTTGGCGCCACGATTGCATTCGGTACGGTGCTTTGTCGCCATGACTGACCGCGCAAATATGCCTGCCATTTCGATTCCGAATCTTCTCTGCTATGAGGAACTGATCGGCGTGCAGCGCAGCGAATATGACTGGCCAACGCTCGACGAGAACGCCGCATCATCGCTGTGCTACACCTCGGGAACCACGGGCGATCCGAAGGGCGTACTTTATTCGCACCGCTCGACTCTGCTGCATGCAATGACTGTTTGCGCGAGCGACGGTTTCGGGCTGTCAGCTCGCGACGCGCTTTTTATGGCGGCGCCCATGTTCCATGTAAATGCCTGGGGTATGCCCTACGCCTGCGCCATGACAGGCGCCAGCATGATCCTGCCGGGATCCGCCCTTGACGGTGCGAGCGTGTACCGTTCTCTCCGTGATGAAAAGGCAACGGCTGCGCTGGGCGTTCCTACAGTATGGTTGGCTTTGCAGCATCATGTCGCCGCGCAAGGATTGCAGCCACGCCAAGACCTCGGTTGGAATCGAGTGCTCATCGGCGGTGCGGCCGCACCGCTCGCTGTGGTGGAGACATTCGAACGCGACTTCGGAGTGCGCGTGGTGCACGCATGGGGAATGACCGAAACCTCACCAGTGGCCACCATAGCCAATCCGCTGCGAAAACATCAGGGAAGTAGTCCGCAGCAGCAAATCGACCTCCAAGCGAAGCAAGGTCGTGTCCCCTATGGTGTCGCCATCAAACTTGTCGACGGTGAGGGTAATAGCCTGCCGCATGATGGTAATGCGTGCGGTCATTTACTGGTGCGTGGTCATTGGATCGCTGCCGGCTATTATCGGCACGAAGACGGATCGATCGTGGATGAAGCAGATTGGTTCGACACGGGAGACATTGCGACGATCGACGCCGATGGCTACATGCAGATCACCGATCGCGCCAAGGATTTGGTTAAGTCAGGTGGCGAGTGGATTTCCTCGATCAGTCTGGAAAATGCTGCGTTAGGACACCCATCAGTGGCGGAGGCCGCGGTGATCGCCATCGCTCACCCGAAATGGCAGGAGCGGCCGCTGATGATTGTGGTTAAAAGGCCTGACTGCGAGATCACCAAGCAGCAATTACTGAAGTATCTCTCAGACAAGGTTGCCAAGTGGTGGCTCCCGGACGACATCATTTTTGTCGCCGAGATTCCGCACACTGCCACGGGCAAGATTCAAAAGATGAAGTTGAGAGAACGCTTTGGAAACCATGTGCTAAGCGATCCGTAGGTAACGCGAATGTCCGTTCCGGGGCATTCGGAGCAGCGTAATCAGGACTTTTGCTTCGCCAAAGCCTCTCGTGCTTCCTTGAGTTGCTTCCAGTTCGGCGCGTACCTGAGCGCCTCGTCGTATTTTGCGAGCGCGCCTTTAATGTTGCCCTGTTTTACGAGCACATCACCCCAGGCTTTCAAAGGGTCTGCCCAGTGCGGTCCGCGCTTGTTGGCATCGATCAGTTTCACCTCGGCACCCACAAGGTCGCCATGCCTTGCGAGCGCCACGCCCCAGGAGTAGTACGCCGCGGGCAGGTCTGGTGCGAGCGCCACTGCCTCGGCATACGCTTTCTGAGCGCCAGGCCAGTTGCTGCGACCGTCGAGGATATCGGCGCGGAAACGGTAGCAATCGACGAACGTTCCAGCGGTCTTCAGAAACGCATCGGCCTTGTCGGGATGCCTCGCCGCTTCCTCGACCGGGGCGATCCAGCATTGGTAGCCAGGATTGTTGGTGCTGACGGCCGGGATCGCGTAGGCCGTGGCAAAAGCACCGAATTCGACGACGGCGGTGGCGATGTCACCGGCCTCCAGCGCCAGTCGGCCACGCACGTGGTGGATCATCGCGTTGCCCGGCAGATCGTCCGGATCCTCCTTCGTCGTCTTGAGCGCAAGGTCCGCGGCCTCCGGATCGTGCAGTCGCATCTCGATGTCGGCGATGTTCGGGCCGGCCGAGATGACGCCTGTTCCAGCGCCTGCATTGGCCTCGGCATCGGCCACCGTCGACTCGAGCCACGGCTTCAGATTCCAGGTGAGGTAATCCCAGTTCTGATACATGGGTTCGGGGGCCCGTCCCGGGCGGCCACCGGCGACCGCCCGCATCGCCTCACCAGCCTTCCACGCCCCCTCCTCGTCGGCCAGGATCATCAGGTCGTTCTGGATGTTGTTGTGTGCAGTCCAAAGGTCGGGTTGGAGTTTGATCGCCGCGCGCTCGAGTCCCAGCCCCTCACGGGCGGAGCCGCCCAAACTCTCGAGCGCAACGGCCCATCGAGTCAGAAGCATGGCACGCTCCGCGGGCTCCGCACTGCCCACGGCGCTCCTGCAGAACGCGATGGCCTCCTCGTACCGTCCGTGGGTATTCAGGTAGCTGGCCCACCGTCCAGGCTGGGACTTCGAGTAGACGTACTCCGCAGCCGCGACGGTCAGCTTCCGCAGGTCTGCGACTGACCCCTCCATTGTCTTCGGCGGCACGCCGTTGCCGCGCACCGTTAGCGACAGTCCGCCCGCTGGGGCCTCGACCAGATCACCGTCGATGTGTACGTCGTGCCCGAACCGATCCCGGAGCAGGCGCGAAATCTCCCCAAGCGATATGCCTGTTTCGGGCACGTCGAGCTTGATATTGCCGCTCCAAGCGCCGGTAAGGCCGCGGGCAGCGGAAGTACTGCGAGTGGCGTCCTGAAGGCGGCCGAGTTCGTCGAGCAGGCCGCTGGCGACGATTGCCCCGTCGATGCCATGTGCCGCCAGGCTAGACGGGATGCGGAACGGCTCGACTACCACCTGGCGGGAGGTAACAGAGTCGCGGACCATCAGGACGGCACCAACGCCAATCGCCGTCGCGACCAGCACCAGGAACAATTGGAATCCGACTCGCAGGCGCAAGCCAAACCGGCGCAGGTCAACCTCGCGGGCCTGACCTTGCAGAAAGTGCAGGCGCGCGGCGTGCTCGTCCTTGAGGTGCTCGTTCTGGGTATCAAGAAGCTGCGACTGCTTGCTCAAGAACTCGACTGTCTTTCGCGCAACTTCGGGATCGTTGCCCGCAAGCTTGGCGGCCACAGCCGACGCGAACGCTTCCGCACCAGCGAGCGCCTCTGACGCCTCAACCTCCGGCTTCTCGTCCTCTTCCCCCAGAATCCCGCCGAGCAAACCTTCCGCCATCCCGGTCTCCGTCTTTTAGTCCTCAACACAGCGACCAGCAAGTAACGGCCGGCGCTCCGCGATTCACACCGTTTTCGGATCGACCCCGAGCACCTCGACGAGATATTTGATGTTGCCTTTAAGGTTTTCCTCCATAGTACTGCCGGCCGGCACCATGGAGGCATCGAGGTCCAGGGTCACCCAGCCCTTGTAATTCTTGGCAATGAGAAATTTCTGGATAGACGGAAAGTCGACGCCACCTGAATCCGGTCCGCCGAGATTTCGGAA
>JBEKWD010000074.1:0-8712 GCA_049513435.1 Steroidobacteraceae bacterium
CGCGTGCTAACGACCGACCGCAATCGCGCCTGGCTGCCCGTCATAACCGGGCTGTTGCACGAAGATCAGGATTACCTTGTCATCGTCGGCGCGCTGCACCTGGTCGGCAAGGACGGCATCATTCAATTGCTGCAGCAGCAGGGCTTCCAGGTCGTTCAGCATTAATCGCGAGCGGAGGAATCCGGCAGCCCTTCGAGCGCCAGATCTGGGTCGCGCAGCAGCGCCCGCATTAGCGGCTGCAGTGCCTCCAGGCGCTCATCGATGACATCGCGCACGGTGTCGACCAGCACGCGCGTGTGCCGCTCTATTTCGATGTTGAGCATGGCGCCGATGACGAGCTCGGCAAAAGTGGTCACGCGCAGCGTCTCGGGAATCAACCAGACCTCGAACCAGCCGCTACCGCCGCGCTCGCGCTGCGCCTCAGCTACAGTCAGACTTGCGCCGTTCACCGCAATGTAGCCGCGCGCGAACACGTAGCGCATCCACGGGGCGGGCAGCGCGATGCGCAGCAGCGTGTTGTTCTCCGGGCGGCGAATCTGCGCGACTGTGCCGGCGACGTCGATGTGACCGGACAGGACATGACCGCCAATCTCGCCGCCCGCACGGGTGGCGCGCTCGACATTGACACGGCTACCCCGTTGCAGGCGGCCCAGCGTCGTCACGGACAGCGACTGCTGCATGACATCGAACTCGGCCACATCGTCGCCGCGCAATGTGCTCACTGTCAGGCAAACGCCATCGACCGCAACGCTCGCGCCGGCGGCCAAGCCCGCGGCAAAGCCGGGCGCAAACCCGAGCGTGATCCGGCGCAATCCGGGACTATCGATCAGCGCCTGAACAGTGGCGCAGCCTTGAACAATGCCGGTAAACATGAGCCGTCAGCGCAATTTTTCGAGACTGGCGATGGTGGCCGCGCACGCACGCGCCGCTTCTGCCCCCTTGACGACGAAATGCTTGCGAAAGAAATTGATATGTTCATCGTGCTGATGAAATCGCTGCGGCGTCAGGACCACCGAAATCACCGGCACCTCGGTCTCGAGCTGCACGCTCATGAGCGCGTCGATGACGCTGCTGGCTACAAATTCGTGACGATAGATGCCGCCATCGACGACAAAACCGGCGGCCACGATTGCCGCATACCGACCGGTTTTAGCCAGCAGCTTCGCGTGCAACGGAATCTCGAAGGACCCCGGCACCTCAAAGCAGTCGACCTGTTTACGCAGCAAGCCGTATTGAGCGAGGTTCTTCAGGAAAGACAGGCGTGCCTGATCGACGATGTCCCGGTGCCAGCAGCCCTGAATGAAGGCGATACGAGCCGTGGAACGATCATCGACGCGGGCGACTGGATTGGACCGGCGCCGTCGTGCGCTGCTCTGAATCATTGCAACTCCGTGCACTTCGAGCCGAGGTTCGCGCACCTGCGCGCTGGTGCGGCCTGGAGGCGCGATCATGCAAGCTTTACCGTCGACGGCGCAAGTGAGGGCGCGCCTTTAGCGCTCTATCGCACAGCTGCCATCCAGCAGCATCTCGCCGGTCGGTGGCCACGCCGGCGGCGGCAGAACTACCCCTCGCGCGGTGGTGCCACTTCTGCCGGCGAGTAGGATGAATCCGGGGCCGTTGGGCCATTGCATGCCCGCCGCGAGCAGCGAGTAGGCTCCCATTGACGGCGCGCGCACTCGATGTTCCAGCAGCACCAACGGATTGACCCCATCCAGGGACTCGCCCATGACACGCAGTGCCAGATAGGGCGCGTCATTCAGGCGCACCGCAGACCAATCACCGCTGAGGGACGTGGCCAGTGACTGCAGTTGCGCCTGTACGCGCGGCTGCAGGCACGCAATATGTATATGCAGCTGATCCTGACCGCGATGCCCCAGTGGATTGATGGCCAGACCCACTGCGTCGCGTCGCACTGCGTGCCCGACTGCGTTTGCCAAAACATCGCGGGCCTGCCAGGCCGCCTCAAAGTAGTTGGCCGAGTCCGCGCGCAGCGCCCGCGGATCTTCGATACCGGTCAGGGTCTGAATGGGAATCAGCAGAAAATGCGCGCCGCCTTTGCGATCGGCCAGTACGGCGTAACCCTGGGACATGCCGTGAGTCACGAGCTGCAGACAAGGCGCCGGGTCCCGATTCTGCTGCCAGTGAGGCAGACACTGTTGCTGGACGATGCGACGTAATGCGTCGCGCTCGTTCGGCGCAGCGTCGCGCGGTGGTGTCGCGGCACAAGCCGCGAGCAAGCACAGCCAGATCAGAGCCGCGGCGCGCAGCGCCGCGAAGTTATTCTGGGTTCGGGTCGAAAGCCGGATAAGTCGGGACTCGCTCGCAGAGCCTTGGCGGGGCGAGTGGAGTCGCGCTACTGCGCGCTATATCCCCGCCCCTCGAAGCAGGCGACCAGAGCACGCCGGTAATCGGGCGAGCCGCTTGCGGAGCCCGCCTGCGAGGCAGCCCATTGGGTGCATTCCTGGCGGTCCGCAGCCTGCTGCGTGGCGCTCTGCCCTTGCGCCGGATACGCGAAGATGTTGTCGGCGCCGCTGGGCTGACCTGGCTGCACGGGCATCGCAGGCTGCTCGGGCCCACTGTAGGTCGGGGCAGCAGCATCACTCTGGCCATCAGCCGGAGCCGCAGGCGGCGGCTCGGTCGCAACATAACCGTCAGCGCTCGGGCTCCAGGTGTAATAGGCGTCGTTGTAGTAATAGTACGGAAGGTCATTCCACCAATAGGTCGCATAGCCGAACGGCAGCACGGGCAGGAACCAGGCAAAACCCGCGCCGTAGTACACGCCCGGCCAGTAGCGGCCACCCCAATAGCCGCCGCCCCAAGCGCCGGGACGCGCATAGCGCGCGCCACCGATGGCGCCAGCACGGCCGGCATAAGCGGTAGTTGCGACCGCGGCGCGCCCGGATACTCCAAAACTGGCGCCACCCGAATAATGACTCATCGGCGCGCGCGTGGCGTACCCGGCTGAATAATTAGCGCCGCCGTAGCCGCGCGATGCGAAATGTGCCGCGCCCGCATGAGAAGCGCCGCCCGAGTAGTGGCCGCCGCCACCTCCGAATGAATGTCCGCCGCCACCTCCGAATGAATGTCCGCCGCCACCTCCGCCGCCGCCATGACCGCCGCCGGAATGTGCGAACGCCGGTTGCATCCACGCACCCAACAGCAGCAGGCTCGCCGCGAAGGCAGTCCTGGCGTTGGTGATTTTCATCTGTCCTCCGTGGGCCGCCGGCACTGACGCCGGCCCGGCACCGTCTGATCCGAGTATACGTCCGCAGGGGTCCGGGTGTGCGTACTGTCAGACACCGGCGGCGCCGCGCGGGCGCTTGCCATAACAACTACAGCGCGCCAGCCGCCGTGGCGTTGACGCGTAGCCTTGAGTGGGAAGGAGATTTCGCGCGGCTAACGTGCCGCAGCGTAGGCGTCCATCATGAGGCCGGTGCCCCCGCCCGAGACGTGCGCGACAATGGCCGTGCGGCGGTGCAGTTTGGTGACCGAGCCCAGGTCAATCGCGAACGCCAGGTTGACCTGTTGTCCCTTGCGCAGACCCAAACCCGCAGTGCGGACGAACACGCCCGTGGCGCTGAGGTTAACAGCCCTGCAAAGCCGGCGCATTCCGCCAGGAAGCAGGATGTAGACCGTAGTGCGTGCGCGATGTCGAGTATGCAGCCTGCGTTCCATCCACTCGTCCCCTGAGCTCGCCAATCTAGTGGGTCAAACGCGCCGAGCCCTTCGTCGTGAAGCGGCTTCAGCGCGCGACCATTATGCCTTAAGGCATTCCCTTGCCCAACCGGACTCAACATTAATCGTTGTTAATCGGTGGAATACGGACGCGCAATACAAGGGGTTTCAGCGCGGTGTGTCATAACGACGAACGCCGCTGCGAAGCCAGTCACGAGCGCGCTCAGTCGAGGAATGCGCCGATTACATCGCCGAATCGTGGGATATCAACCAGGAATGCGTCATGCCCCTCGAGTGACGAGAGTTGCTCGAAACGCGTGCGCACAGCATTGCGCTCAAACGCTTCGGCGATTGCCGCTTGCTCATGCGTCGGGAAGAGCATATCGCTCTCGACACCGATCACCAGCACCGCCTCGATCGTGAGCGCGCTAAAAGCGGCGGCGAAACTGCCGCGATGCTCGGCAAGATCGAAGCGATCCATTGCGCTCGAGAGATACAGGTAGCAATTGGGATCGAACACGCGTGTGAAGCGCTCGGCCTGCGCCTCCAGGTAACCCTCGACCGCGAAGCGCGGCGCGAATGGACCGACCTTGCCGGCGATACCGGCGAGCGGCTCGCGACCGAAGCGCTGTCCTAATTCAGCCGCAGAGCGATAGGTAATGGTGCCGAGTTTGCGCGCCAGGCGCATGCCGCTGCGTGGTGGGTGCTCGGGCGCGTAGAGTCCGCCCTGCCATTCCGGATCGCGCAGGATCGCTTCACGCTGCACGGAGCGCAGTGCAATTGCGAACGGCGAGGCAGCGGCGGTGCCGGAGATGCTGATCAGGCGGCGCGTTGCGTGCGGGAACTGCGCCGCAAAGGCCAGCACTGACATGCCGCCGAGTGAAGCGCCGATCACGGCATTAAGCCGCTCGATGCCCAGTGCCTGCATCGCTGCCCATCCGGCGTGCGCAATGTCTTCGACGGCGATTTCGGGAAAGCTGGTCCGATAGCGCTCGCCCGTGGCCGGATCGATCGAGGCTGGTCCGGTCGAGCCGAAGCAGCTGCCCAGCGAATTCACGCACACCACGAAGTAGCGAGTGGTATCGAGCGCGCGGCCCGGCCCGATCATGCGTTGCCACCAGCCCGGGCTCGGATCGTGCTCGCTGGCCGCAGCGTGTGCCGAGGGCGAGAGCCCCGTAAACAAAAGGATCGCGTTGTCGTGCGCAGCGTTGAGCTGGCCCCAGGATTCATAGGCGATGCGCGCTGCGTGCAGCACACCACCGCGATAGAGGCGAAACGGATCGGGCAGCGCGACGCTCGGTGGCTCGCTCACGGTGTGCTCAGCCGTAGCCTTCGGCCGCTGCCCGCGCACTGAACGGCGTTCTGGCGCCGCGCTTTCAGGGTTCTGGGTCCGAGCCATCGTTGATGCCTTCGAACAACGCGGTGGACAGGTAGCGCTCGCCCGTATCGGGCAGCATCGCCAGCAGAACCGCGCCGTGACTGGCTTCGCGCGCAATGTTCAGCGCTGCCGCAAACGTGCCGCCGGCTGATATGCCGCAGAAGATGCCTTCCTTGGCAGCCAGCGCGCGCGCGGCCGCGATCGCTTCGGCGTCGGTGACAGTTACGAGGCGTTCGGGTACGGCGCGATTGAGCACTGAGGGTACAAAATCGGGTACCCAGCCCTGGATCTTGTGGGGTGAGAACGCCTTGCCGGCCAGCAGCGCGGCCGATTCCGGCTCGCAAGCGACGATATGCACATCGGGTCGCGCGAGCCGCAGCATTTCGCCAACGCCGGTCAGGGTTCCCCCTGTGCCCCAGCCCGTGACGAAATAGTCCAGCCGCCTGCCAGCGAAGTCAGACAGGATCTCCGGGCCGGTGGTATTGCGGTGATAGGCCGGGTTCGCCGGATTGTCGAACTGCCTGGCCAGAAACCAGCCGTGCTTCTGCGCGAGCTCCTCGGCTTTCTGCACCATGCCGGTACCGCGCCCCGCGGCCGGCGTGAGGATCACGCGTGCCCCGAGCATACGCATGATCTTGCGGCGCTCAACCGAGAAGGTCTCGACCATGACGGCGACGAACGGGTAGCCCTTGGCCGCGCAGACCATGGCCAGCGCGATGCCGGTATTGCCTGAGGTCGCCTCCACCACGGTCTGACCCGGCTTAATCGTGCCGCGCGCCTCAGCGTCCTCGATGATGCCTATCGCGAGTCGATCCTTGACTGAAGAGGCTGGATTGAAGAATTCGCACTTCACGTACATGGTGACGTGCGGGGGCGCCAAGCGCTGGATACGCACGATAGGCGTGTGGCCGATGGTGCCCAGGATGCTGTCGTAAATCATTGGCTTGCCGGGCAGATGGGAAGTCTTCGGGGCGGCCACTCTAATCTGCCGCCGGCGGCTGATCGATAAGCAAAGGGCCATTTTTTAATAACTTTTTGTTATAATTAGAACCCCATATTGGCATTATCGTGCGCTAACCAGTTGCTATGGACCCGCACGGAGCACCATGAATTTCCATCAGCTGCAATATGCAGTCGCGATTGCCCGGCACGGGTTGTCGGTGACCCAGGCGGCCTCGGCGCTGGGGACCTCGCAGCCGGCGATCAGTCGCGCGCTCAAGGCGCTCGAGCGCGAGCTCGGATTCGATTTATTCGTGCGCGAAGGCCGGGCGTTTTCCCGCGTGACGCCGCAGGGCGCGACGGTGCTGGAGTACGCCAATCGCGCATTGGCCGAGATCGACAGCCTCAAGGCGGTCGCCGCCGACCTCAATCAGGACAATCGCGGCACGCTCTCGATCGCAACCACGCACACCCAGGCGCGCTACGTATTGCCCCCGGTGGTGCATACGTTTCGTGAGCGCTACCCGGAGGTCGAGCTGCATCTGCATCAGGGCACCTCGGAGCAGATTGGCGAGATGGTCGCGGCCGATCGCGTGCAGCTCGCCATTGCCACCGGCTCCGACGGCCTGTTCCCAGGGCTCGTATTGCTGCCGGTTTACCGCTGGTACCGGCAGGTCATCGTGCTCAAACACCATCCGCTCGCGCGCGTCGAGAAGCTCACGCTGCAGGATCTTGCGCCGTATCCGCTGGTCACCTATGTTTTCAGTTTCACCGGCTCCTCCTCGATCCACACCGTGTTTGCCCGCGAGAACCTGACGCCGAAAGTCGCGCTGACGGCTCGCGACTCGGATGTGATCAAGACCTACGTACGCCTGGGTCTGGGCGTGGGTATCGTCGCGAGCGTAGCGATCGATCCGGCCCAGGACAGTGACTTCACGGTCATCGACGCCTCGCATCTGTTTCCCATCCATACGACCTGGATCGGCTTTCGGCGCGGCACATTGCTGCGCAATTTCGCTTACGACTTCATCCAGCTGTTTGGACCGCACCTCACGCGTCGCCTGGTCGATCGCGCCATCGAGGCGCGCGATGCAGAGGTCCAGACTGAGCTGTTCCGCAAGATCTCGCTGCCGATCCGCTGAGGTTGCTACGCACCGCGGGTGCGTGACTTAGGCAGCATGGGCGAGCGGGTGCAGAAATTACTGGCCGCGGCCGGACATGGCTCGCGCCGACAGATCGAGCAATGGATTCGCGCTGGGCGGCTGACGATCAATGGCCGCGTCGCGACCCTCGGCGCACAAGGCGCCAAGGATGCCGACATTCGCCTCGATGGCCGTCCGCTCGCTGTGGGCGCACTCGCAGCATTCACGCGCGAGGTCTTGCTCTATCACAAGCCCGCGGGCGAGGTCACGACGCGCTCGGATCCGGCCGGCAGACCCACCGTCTTCGAGCGATTGCCGGCGCCGCAGCGCGGCCGCTGGGTCGTGATCGGACGACTCGACGTCAACACCACGGGCCTGTTGCTGTTCACGACCGACGGTGCGCTAGCGCACCATCTCATGCACCCCTCCTCGCAGCTCGAGCGCGAGTACCTGGTGCGCGTGCGCGGCCGGCCGGACGCCGCGGTGCTGGATCGGCTAAAGGCTGGTGTGAGGCTCGAGGACGGTCCGGCGCGATTCGATCGCATCGAGCTGGTAGCGCCGCGCGATTCCCGAGCCGCGGCGGGGCGGCCGCAGGGGCGCTCGCTCGCGGCTGCAGCCAGCGCGCACACCTGGTTTCGCGTGGTATTGCACGAGGGCCGTAATAGAGAGGTGCGTCGTCTCTGGCAGGCGGTCGGTTTTGAGGTCAGCCGCCTCTCGCGGTTGCGCTACGGGCCTATCGAGTTGCCGGCTGACCTGCGCCCGGGCCAGTGGCGGCATCTGGGCGAGGCCGAGGCAGCTCGTCTGGGCACGCAACAAGGCATTTGAATTCCCGAAAGGTCGCCGATGGCCCGATTTGTGCATTGACAGGGCAAGGCGCCGAAATCAGAATACGCGGCTCGTTTTTCGCGGAGGGGTACCCAAGCGGCCAACGGGAGCAGACTGTAAATCTGCCGGCTTACGCCTTCGTAGGTTCGAATCCTACCCCCTCCACCATGGAGGGGGCGGTAGGGTTTTCGAACTCGGTTTGCGAAAGCGCGGCAGTTTTTGCAACGTGTCGGGCTGGGTCACTCCGGCGTCAGCAGGCGGGTGTAGTTCAATGGTAGAACCTCAGCCTTCCAAGCTGATGACGTGGGTTCGATTCCCACTACCCGCTCCAGCGGCCCAGCTGCGACGGCGTGAGCACCTGGAGTTCGTCGCGGCCGCATCGCCAGTCAACAGCGCGATGCTTCGAGCCGTACGCCCACGTAGCTCAGTCGGTAGAGCACGTCCTTGGTAAGGACGAGGTCACCGGTTCGATTCCGGTCGTGGGCTCCAGTGACGGCTGGAAGTGACGAGTATTGAAGTTGCAACGTGTTGCGCGCGCGGCGCGCAGCACCGGTTGGCTGAGCGCAGATCTTGAGCATGAGGAGTGGGCATCGTGTCGAAAGAAAAATTTGAGCGCAACAAGCCGCACGTGAACGTAGGCACGATCGGGCATGTGGATCATGGCAAGACGACGCTGACGGCGGCGCTCACGAAGGTGATGGCCGAGACGCACGGTGGGACCTTCATGGCCTACGATCAGATCGACAAGGCCCC
>JBEKWD010000075.1:0-8707 GCA_049513435.1 Steroidobacteraceae bacterium
GATGAGCACGCGCGCGCGCGAATCCCGCCGCGCGAGCCACCAGGCCAGCGGCGTACACAGGAGCAACAGCAACACGGTGGTCAGAATCGCCAGCTGACAGGAGATCCACAGCGCGACCAGATCAGCACTGGTCATCATCGCTCGCGTCAATCACCCGTGCGGTAGCCGGCCGAGCGGATTGCTGCCAGGGCAAGTGGATCATGGTGCAGCCAGCTCGCGAACGCCTCAGCGGCGGCGCGGTGGCTCGCATGCACGAGGACCACGGCATCCTGATCGATGCGGGTATACATCGATTGCGGCGGCAGCCACGAGGAGCCGCTGATGCTGCCGTCGCTCGTAAGCACCTGCGCGAGCGCGACGAAGGCCATATCGACATTACCGGAAGCGGCGAACTGCCAGGCCTGGGTAATGTTCTCTCCCGTAACCAGCTTGTGCTCCTGCACGAGCCGATCCCAGAGGCCGAGCGAGCGCAGCACCTCGCGCGCGGCTGCCCCATACGGGGCGTTGTCCGGATCGCCCACGCCAATGAAACGATAGGTACCCGACTGCAGTATCTGGCCCGCCTGATCGACGACCCCCGCCTTGGGACTCCAGAGCACGAGGGTCCCGACCGCATAGGTAAAGCGGCTGCCCGCTACCGCCAGGCCGGCCGACTCCAGCAATTTCGGCTTCTCGGCGTCGGCCGACAGCAGCAGATCGAACGGTGCACCCTGCACGATCTGCGCATAGAGCTGACCGGAGGAGCCCGAGCTCAGGACGAGCTTGTGCGCGCTCGCGCGCTCGAATTGCGGGGCGAGCTTCTGCAACGTGCCGAGGAAGTTCGCCGCCACCGCGACGTTGATCTCATCGGCTTGCACCGCTCGCACCGGCAGTGCCAGCGACAGCAGCGCGGTCAGGGCCAGCATCAGGGGTGGGGTTCGCGGCAGCGCTTTCATGAGTGTCGGGGAGACTAATCGTTCACGGCGATCAGCACATGCGATGCCTTGATCAGAGCCGTGCAGGGCCGGCCTACGGCCAGATCGAGCTCCTTAAGCGCCTCTTCGGTAATGATCGCCGTGAGCACGCGCTCGGCGCCGAGCCGCAGCTTCACTTCGCAGTTGACGGCGCCGCGAATGATCGCGCTGACGGTGCCATCGAGCCGGTTGCGGGCACTGATCCTGATGTCCTGATCGGGACTGAGCAGCACCATGCTCGACTTGATCAGCGCCACGGCCGCGCGACCCGGCTGCAGGCCCAGCTCCGCCACCGCCTCGTTGGTGATATTGGCGCACAGCTGCACGCCATCGCCCAAATCGAGTATCACATCGGCATTGATCGCGCCCTTGCGCACGGCCTGCACCGTGCCATGAAACTGATTGCGCGCGCTGGTTTTCATCAAACGTCGCATGGTGTGTCATGTAGCTGAGAGCGCGGTGTCGGGTGCTGCATAAGGATGCTACGGGCTTACGCACTCGGCGCGATGAATTCGACGCGCGTCGCTTGAAATTCCGGCAGCGCTTCGCAGCGCTGCGCCAGTGCCCCGAGGGCCGGGTAGGTCAGGCCATTTTGGTTCGCGTTCAAGGCATCGCACAGGAACGTGAAAGCGCACGCCAGCGTGATGTCGGCGTGCGTGAGGCGCTCGCCGATGAGCCAGCGCCCCGCGCCGCGCTCGCTGGCATGACGCTCGAGCTCACCGAGCGCGCCATGCATTTGCGTACGGCAGCGCGCGAGCCAGGGATCATGGCGCTTGTCCGCGGGCCGGAAGGCACGCTCGTAGATCTGATCCCGGCCTTTGTCAGCAGCGCCGCTCGCGAGGGCCATGAGCTTGAGCGCGCTGCGTCGCTCGCGCCCGGCGCTCGGCAGCAGGGCGCGCTGTGGCCCGACCAGCTCATCGAGGTAATCCAGCAGCGCCGCGGACTCGAGCAGGACCTCGCCGCTATCGAGCACCAGCGTGGGCACACGCACCAGCGGGTTGTATTTTCGAATGCGCTCGAACTCAGCGCCGACCGACCAGGGTGCGTGCTCGAAGGCGATACCGCATAGATTCATGCCGACCGCCACACGCCGCACGAACGGGGAGTCGAACATGCCGATCAGCAGCATGCGCGCACGCCCTCATTCCTCGACGCCATGGCCGATCTCTATGCCCAGGGAGCGCAGCTTGCGATACAGGTGCGTGCGTTCCATATCGACGCGCTTGGCGAGCAGACCGACCTTGCCATTGCACAACATCAGCTGCTGTTGCAGGTAAGCGCGTTCGAAGTGCTCGCGCGCCTCGCGCAATGGCAGCGCCAGCAGGTCGTGCTTCACGAGGGGCTCGTCGGCCAGCGTCTGCGCCGAGAGCTCGCGTTCGACCTCCTCGAGCGCAATCTCCTCGGAGCCCGCGTTGAGCAGGAAACGGCGCGTGAGGTTGCGCAGCTCGCGTACATTGTCGGGCCAGGGGTAGTTGCGCAGCCGATTTTGCGCCGCGACGCTGAAGCGTCGAAAGTGCAGCCCCTCGGTCTCGGTCAGCACATCGACCGTATGACGCAGCAGCTCGGGCACGTCCTCCGCATACTCGCGCAGCGCCGGAACGCGCACGAGCAGTACCGAGAGCTGCGCATACAGATCGCGCCGAAACTCCTCGGTCATGACCCGGCTCATGATCGCCGGGCGCGCAGAGGCGATGATGCGCGTCTCGAGCGGCATCGGATCGGCGCTGCCGCCAGGCAGGAAGCGGCCGCTTTCGAGCACGCCGCTGAGCAGGCGTTGCGCGGAAGAGGGCAGATCCTCGATGTCACCGAGGAACAATGTGCCGTGACGGCCTTGCTCGATCAGGCCCGCTACTCCGGCCTGCGTACCCAGCAGAACATCGGCGGCCGTGTCATCGCGCAGCGTGCGGCTGTCGAGCGCGACAAAGGCCGCCACTGCGGTCGGCCCGGATTGATGTACGAAGCGCGCGAGCTGCTCGCGATCCGTGCCCGACTCGCCGAGCAACAGCAGCGGCGCGCTATAGGCGGCCTGCCGCATGAGCTCGCTGCGCAGTTGCACGATGGCGCGGCTGCGCCCGACCGGGGCGGCGCGCTCCGTCGCGCCGGCACCGGCAATCTTGCCGTTTGGGCGCTTGGCACGCGCATCGAGCGCGCGCTCGACCGTGCGCAGCAGCTTCGCCAGCGACAATGGCTTCTCGACGAAATCGTAGGCCCCGAGCCGCGTCGCCTCGACCGCTGTCTCGACCGTGCCATGGCCCGACATGATAACCACGGGGCAACCGTTGGTCGGCTCGGCCGACCATTCCCGCAACAGCGTAATGCCGTCGGTATCGGGCATCCAGATATCGAGCAATACCAGGTCGTGCGTCGCTCGCGCGCGCGCGGCCCGTGCCTGCCCGGCGTCGGCGGCCACGTCGACCTCATAGCCTTCCTCGCTCAGGATCTCCTGCAACAGCCGCCGGATGTCGGACTCGTCGTCCACGACCAGAATTTTGCCGACGCTCATGCTCGTTCCCTCCGCAGCTCTACGCGCCGCTCACTGCCCGCGAACAGGGTACGGTCCTGGTCGCTGACCGGCAGAAAGACCAGCACTTTCGCACCACCTTCGGGCCGATTATCGGCCTCGATGCGGCCGCCGTGTTCTTCGACTATTCGCTTGACGATGGCCAGCCCGAGGCCCGTGCCGCGCGGTTTGCCCGTGACGTACGGGTCGAAGACGCGGCCGAGTATCTCCTTTCTGAAGCCGGGACCGTTATCTCGCACAGAGATTACAGCGGTAGCAGCCCCCTCTGCACGCTGTTGTCGCGTGCTGAGCTCGACGCAACCGTCGCGCACCCCGGCGAGCGCTTCCATGCCGTTGGTGATCAGGTTGGCCAGAATCTGGCGCACGCGGCCGCGGTCGGCCTCGATCTCGGGCAGCTCGGGGTCCAGCTCCAGGCGGATTTCGATGCCCGGATCCTGCAAGCGGTAGAGCTCGGCGACCTCGGTAATCAGGTGATTGAGGCTGAAATACGACAACTTCATGTCCGGCGCGCGCGCGTACTCGGAGAACGCGTTGACCATCTGCTTCATCGCATCGACCTGCTGCACGATCGTGTGCGTCGCGCGCTCGAGCACGCGCGCGTCCTCGGCGTTCATACCGCTGAGCAATTTACGGCTGAGGCGCTCGGCCGACAGCTGAATCGGCGTCAATGGGTTCTTGATCTCGTGCGCCAGACGGCGCGCGACCTCGCCCCAGGCCGCATCGCGCTGCGCGGCCAGCAGCGCCGTGATGTCATCGAACACGATCACGACACCGCCACGCTCACGCTCATCGGGCAGCGGTGTGCAGGCCCAGAGCAGCACGCGCTCGCCGGCTTCCCCCGGCAGCGTGAGCTGCTCGCGCCACTCGTCCAGGCCCGATTGCAGGCGCGCCAGCAGCTGCTCCAGAAAGATGGAAAAGCGCGTATTGCCCTGGGCGAATTGCGCCAGGCTCGCGCCGGGGACCGCAGCCTCGAAGCTGCCCCCGAGTATCGTGGCCGCCGATTGATTGGCGCTGTGCAGATGCAGCTCGCGATCCGTGACGATCACGCCGGTCGAGAGGCGCGAGAGGATGATCGCGAGACGCTCGCGTTCGCGCTCGACCGCCTGGCGGCTGCGCATCGCCTCCTCGCTCGCGCGGCGCAGCCGCTTGGTCATGTCATTGAAGGACTGGACCAGGAAGCCCATCTCATCGCGCGAGGGCAGCGGCAGCCTGGTCGCGAAATCGCCCTTGCCTACCGCGCGCGTGCCGGCGATCAGATCCTGCACCGGTCGCGTCAGGCGCTGCGCCGAGAAGATCGCGCCATAGATCGCCCCTAGCAGGGTGAGCAGCACCACCAGTGTCAGCGTGAGCTGGAAGCTGACTTTCAGCGGCTCGCGCACCGCCGACAGATCGCCGTATTGTGATGAGGTGTGCTGTACGGCTTCGGCCAGTGCTGAGAGCTCCTGCGGCACTTCGTAATCGATCAGCACATAGCGGTGCGCGGCGCGCGCGGAGACCGCATCGGCGATCGGCGCGGCCGTGGCGATGGTGTACTGGCCGTTGGGTAGCGGGTTGAGGCTGACGTAGCTGTGCCCGGCGGCGACCTGCAGCGCCACATCAGGCGGCGGCGTTGAGGGCTGCTGGGCCACGGGCGTATCGCTGCTCAGGGCCGAAGCGCGGCCATTGGCGTCGAACACCACGATCTGCGTTGCCTCGGTGGCCCGCCGCTCCTCATCGAGGCGCTGCAACAGTTCCGGGCCGCGCAATTCGCGCAGCGAGTGCGCAAAGATTTCGGTGCGGCGCGCCTGCTCGCGCAGGCGCAGATCCAGCGCCGAACGCGACAACACCAGCGCATCATTGAGCCCCTGCCGGATTTCGACGCGAAACCAGCTGTCGATGCCGCGATTGATGAAATCGAGCGAGAACAGATACACGATGATCAACGGCGCGATCACGAGCGCGCCGAAGATCATCACCGTGCGCATGGTCAGACGCGAGCCGGGGCGATGATCGCGGAAATCCCGATACAGCTGCCAGAGCTTGCGTGCCAGCAGTACCCCCAGCGCCATCACGCCGCACAGCGCGAGCAGCAGAATCCAGGGCTGCCACTGCGAGAACAGAGCCGAGTTCTCGACGCTGCCGGCGAGCAATACCAGCGCGCCCACGCCGGCGGCGATCGCCAGCGCGGTCAGCGCGGGCACACCGAGGCGTCTCAGAGCGTCAGCGTCCATATGTACCATTCGCTGGTGCGATGCCAGTCATCGCTCCAGAACATCAGCGCTCGCATGGCATCCGACATGCGGCCGCGACGCACGCCGGCGCGCACCGCGACCTGCCAGGGCCCCTCGCCTTTGAGCTGCGAGGCGACCAGGATCGGCAGATCTTCGATGCGGCCGAGCTTCTCCAGACCTTCCTCGAGCGTGGGCGCGCTCTCCTGCTCCTCGCCGTTCTCATTGCGCAGCACATAGTGATCAGTGACGGCGTGGTAGGTCAGTTCGCGGCGCAGCGTCATGTCGAGCATGTGGGCGTTGGGCCAGAAGCGACGGCGCCTGGAGATGATCAGGTCCAGGTCAAACGCCAGCGTTACCCCATCCTGCAATGCCCCGCGAATCAGCTCGTTGACCGGGTACTGAACATGCGCGTTGAGCTGCAGCACGCCGCGGTCGACGACGATGAACGCCGATCGCACCTCGAAGTCGCCATCGAGCGGGCCGGCCGCTAGCCCCGGCGCAGTCGCCAGCGGCCACGCCAGCAGCGCAACGGCGATCCCGGAACTGATTCTGCGAAGCACGTTTCCCCTTGGACGACAGCCGCTTAGGCGCGGCGATGCGCAGCGCTCAGACCGCGTATTGCAATGGTGTTGCAATTAAGTCACGGTCAGACAAGCATAATAGAAGCCATCGCTGAGCGCCTCAGCCCCGGGCAGCAACTGCACCCCGACGGCGCACTGCTGCCAGGGGGCGCTCGCCGGCCCCAGGCCCGGCCCCAGCGGCTCCAAGGGCACGCAGCGCGCGCGGTTGTTGCAGGCCAGCACAGCCTGAACGAGCACCTCATTCTCAGCGCGCAGGACTGAACAGGTCGAGTACAGCAGTCGGCCCCCGACTTTAAGCAGGCCCAGGCACTGCAGCAGCAGCGCTCGCTGTGTGGGCTCGAGCGCCGCGATGTCGGCCTCTCGGCGCAGCAGCTTGATGTCCGGATGGCGCCGAATCACGCCGGTGGCCGAACAGGGCACATCGAGCAGGATGCGATCGAAGGGCACGCCGTTCCACCAGGACAGTTCAGAGCGCAGGTCGGCGCTGAGCACCCGGGCACGCCGACCCAAGCGCTGCAGGTTCTGCTCGATCAAGCCGGTGCGTGCAGGGTCGACGTCCACCGCCGTGAGTTCGATCGCCCCATCGAGCGCCTCCAGCAGCGCGCCGGTCTTGCCGCCTGGAGCCGCGCAGGCGTCGAGGATGCGCTCCCCGGGCTGCGCAGCCAGTAGCACGCTGGCGAGCTGTGCTCCGGCATCCTGTACCGACACCAGGCCCTCGGCGAATCCCGGCAGCCGCTCTACCGGCACGGGCCGGTCGAGTACCAAGGCGCTGTGCAGCCAGGGTATCGGGCGCGCACCGAGGCCGTGCTCGCGTAATCTTTCGCCATAAGCCTCGCGCGTGATGCGCGAGAGATCCACGCGCAGGCTCATCGGCGCGTGCTCGTTATTGGCAGCGACAATCTGCTGCCAATGCTGCGGCCAGGAATCGCGCAGCGCGCCGAGCAGCCAGGCCGGATGGGCGCTGGCCGCCGACTCATCCTGCAACACGATACGCAGCAGCGCCTCGCGCTCGCGCAGATAACGGCGCAGCAGCGCATTGACCAGTCCGGCGGCGCGCGCTTGCCGCAACAGGCGCGCCGCATCGACGGCGCAGAAAACGGTCGCCTCGGGCGCATTGTTCGAGAAGTCCAGCTGGTGCACGGCCGTGATCAGCAGGCTGCGAAGTATGGGCGCGAGCGCCTTGCCGGCCAGCAGTTGCCCGATGATCGGCTCGAGCCGTGGGTACCAGCGCAGGCTGCCGAGTGTGACCGCCCGAACCGCCGCGCGCGGTGCGCTCGGCGCACCGAGGACCGCGAGCGCGAGCGCCTGGCCTGCCGACTGTCCGGCGAGCGCGACCTCGCACACTGCCCTGGCGCTCTGCGCCAGTACTGCGGCGCCGATCCCGCTCGCGCCCGAGGCCTGCGCGCTCAATCGAGGCGCGCGCCTGCCAGCGCGGCACCGGCGGCAAATTCGCCCGCGCTCATGATGCGCCGACCTGCGCTCTGCAGCCGGCTGATCGCGAGCACGCCCGAGCCGCATTGCACCTGCAGTTGCCCGCGCAGCAGACCCAGTACGGTCGCAGGAGCTGCTGAGCCGATCGCGCTCGAGTCCTCGGGTGCAGCGCAGGCCTCCCAGATCCGCAGTTGCCGCCCTTGCCAGCGCGTCTCGGCGACGGGCCAGGGATTGAACGCGCACACCTGGCGCTCGATCTGCTCGGCGCTGCTGCGCCAGTCGATGATTGCCTCGGCTTTGCTTATCTTCGCCGCGTAGGTCACGCCCTGCTGCGGTTGCGGGCGCGGCTGTGCGCGGCCCGCCTCGAGCGCTGCGAGCGTATCGAGCAGCAGCTGTGCGCCGAGCTGCGCGAGGCTGGCCTGCAATTGCCCCGCGCTGCTGCGCGCGCCAATCGCGATGGCGCGCTGCTCGAGCACGGCGCCCGTGTCCAGTCCCGCGTCCATCTGCATGATCGTGACACCGCTGTCGCGATCACCGGCCAGGATCGCGCGTTGAATCGGGGCCGCGCCGCGCCAGCGTGGCAGCAGCGAGGCGTGAATGTTCAGACAGCCCAGCCGCGGCAGCGCCAGCACCGCCGGCGGCAGAATCAGTCCATAGGCCACCACCACGAGCACGTCGCTGGCCCACTGCGCAAGCGCCGCGCGTTCCGGCTCGCGATCGAGCCGCGTGGGCTGCGCCAGGGGCAATCCGAGCTCCAGAGCCAGCTGCTTGACCGGGCTCGCCTTGAGCTCGCGACCGCGGCCCGCAGGCCGGTCAGGCCGGGTCAGGACTCCGACGAGCTGGTGCCCTGAGGCTGCCAGCGCGCGCAATGCCGGTAGCGCGAACTCCGGCGTACCGGCGAAGGCGAGGCGCAGCATCGATCATATGACGCGCGCGGCGGCGCGAGTGGAGGCGGCCGGCGCGCCGCTGGCGCGCTCACGGCGCTCCTTTTCGAGCTTGCGCCGGATGCGA
>JBEKWD010000076.1:0-8703 GCA_049513435.1 Steroidobacteraceae bacterium
TACGATCCCCTTGAAACCACGCCCGTCGTCATGGACGCGGTGATGTACGTCACGGGGCCAAATCAGGTGTACGCGCTCGATGCCCGCACGGGCGGGGAGATCTGGCACTACTCGCGCCCGCGGTCGGCTGCGAGTGGGATTTCCGGTGATGCCGCGAAAGGGGCGCAGCGCGGCGTCGCGATGCTGGGCGATCGGGTGTTTTTCATCACCGACAACGCGCATCTGATCTGCTTGCATCGGTTGACCGGGGCGCTGCTCTGGGACGTAGCCATGCCCGAGGATTCGGGGAAGTACGGCGGCACTTCTGCGCCGCTGGTTGCCGGCGACCTGGTAATCGCCGGTGTCTCCGGCGGCGATGAAGGTGTACGCGGATTCGTTGCAGCGTATCGGGCCACGAGCGGTGAACAGGCTTGGCGCTTCTGGACGGTGCCGAAGGCAGGCGAAGCCGCTGCTGCCACATGGCAAGGTAACGCCTCGCCACAAGGTGGCACCACCTGGACAACTCCGAGCTACGATCCCGAGACTGAGGTGCTGTATGTCGGGGTTGGCAATCCATATCCCGATACGGATGGGGACAATCGCGGTGGCGACAACCTCTATACCGATAGCGACGTGGCACTCGATGCCAAGACTGGAAAGCTACTGTGGTACTTCCAGTTCACGCCGCATGATGTGCATGACTGGGACGCCAATCAGCCGCTGGTATTGATCGACGCGCCGTTCAAGGGACAGCAGCGCAAGCTGCTGCTGCACGCTAACCGCAACGGGTTCTTCTACGTGCTGGATCGCACTAGCGGCAAGTTTCTGCTGGCATCGGCTTTAGTTCATAAATTGACCTGGGCCAGCGGCATTGGGCCTGACGGTCGCCCGCTCCTGCTGCCGGCCAACGAAACCACTCTCGGGGGCTCCAAAACCTGCCCAGCAGTACGCGGCGCGACCAATTGGTATTCGACCTCGTACAGCCCATTGACCGGCCTCTACTACGTGATGACTGTGGAAGACTGTTCTATGTATCGCAAGGCGCACGATGGCGGCTACGGCTTCATCAATGATCCAGCAGATCCGGCGCACAAAGTCTTGCGCGCGTTAGCGGTCGACAGCGGCAAGATCGTATGGGAGTTACCGCTGCTCGGACACCCGGAAATGAACTATTCCGGGGTTCTCAGCACGGCCAGCGGCCTGCTGTTTTTTGGGGAAAGCACCGGCGAGTTTGCTGCGCTGGATGCCAAGACTGGCAAGTACCTATGGCATTTCAATGCCAATCAGACCTGGAAGGCCTCACCGATGACCTACGAAGTCGACGGTCATCAATACATTGCGATTGCATCCGGACCCAACATTCTGTCGTTCACAACTGCCCATTGAAGATCTGAACTTGCAGTGAGGTTTGCGCCATGAAGGATCAGTACAACGTTCGAGGCATAGCAACGAAGAAGAGCACCCCGGATTTTTCGCGCCGGGACTTCCTGTACGGCTCTGCAGCGGGTGCCGCCGCATCGGTCGCGATGTGCAATCCCGCCTTTTCAGCAGCGCAATCAGTCGGCGTGAAACCGGGTGATCTACCCGACCTGACCATCAAAGAGGTCAAGGTATATGTCACGGACATGACGAACGTTCACCGCCTCAACGGTACCGAGACCGGTGAGCTCATCTCAGTCGTCACGCACAGTGGCATCGAGGGTAATTACACAATCGGCAACCGCAATCACACCGTGGGCTGGTTGGACTGGGCGAAGAGCGCGCTGGTGGGTAAGAGCGTTACTGACCTGCTGCCGACTTTAGCTTCGACCAGCGGCATGAAAGGACCAGGCGGGTTCGATGCCTCCTCCTTTGGACGACCCGGCTCTGGGGGGCGAACTCCGCCGGGTTTTGGCACGCAACCTCAGGGGCCCGGAGACGGACCGGCGTTCGGCGGCGCCGCGGTCGCCGGCTCCGCACTACAGACACACGGAGGCGGCTCGTGGCCGAACTACTACACCGCCGCAGCAGATGTCTGCTTGTGGGACATTCTCGGCAAGGCGGTCGACAGGCCCATCTACAAGATCCTTCAGGGAGGGGTCAATACCAGAGACCGCGTCATGGCCTACGCCAGTTCCAACCATCTGCCTGCCATCGAGGACTATGTCCCGGACGCGCTCAAGGCCAAGGAGCTCGGCTACAAGGGCTACAAGATACATCCTGGCCGCGGTCAGCACCGCACCGGGCCAGAAATCCCGACGTACATCGGACACATGGAAGAAATTCGCGAAGTGCGCAAAGCGGTCGGTGACGAATTCGTCCTGATGCATGACCCGGTACAGATGTACAACCGCTTCGAAGCCTTGAGCGTCGGTCGACTGCTCGACGAGCTCGACTATCTGTGGTTCGAGGATCCTATCCGTACGATTGATGAGGAGGGTCTGATCGAGCTGCAGCGCAAGCTGCACTTGCCGATGCATGTGGGGGAATTCCTCTACTCGATCGCCGACTACGCCGAGTACATTAAGCGCGATGCGCTCGGCGCGGTCCGGTTGATCTCAGACAATGTCGGTGGCATATCCGGCTCGATGCGCGTGGGCCTGCTGGCCGATGCGCACGGTCTGGAATGCGCGCCTCACAATTGGGGCAACGAGTACGACATGATGGTCGCGTTCCACCTCGAGCTGGCACTCCCAAGCGCCTACTGGTTCGAGGTGCCTCATCCGGTCGAGTACACGGACCGTCCCTACCTCAAGAACAAATTCCGTATCGATAAGGACAGCTACGTGCTGGCGCCCACAGACCCGGGCCTGGGCCTGCCGATCGACCGCGCCGCACTCGACAAGGTTACGAAGCAGATACTGCGTTAGCCGGTTCCAGCCTCGCCGTCGGCTCCGCCGCATGGGTGGCCCGCCTCGAGCCCGCCACCGTGTGATTTCGCCGCGACGCTTCAGTAGGTCAAGCGGCCGCCTGAAGCGTCGAACACCGCACCGGTGGAAAAGCTGCACTCGCGACTAGCCAACCAGACAACGAGCGCCGCGATTTCCTCGACCGTACCGAAACGCCCCATCGGTATCTTGGACAACATGAAGTCGATGTGCGTCTGGCTCATCTGCTCGAAGATTGCGGTGCGCACGGCGGCCGGCGCGATCGCGTTGACCACGACGCCGGTTTGAGCCAGCTCCTTGCCGAGCGATTTGGTCAACGCGATGACGGCGCCCTTCGATGTCGAATAGGCGGAGGCGTTAGGGTTGCCCTCCTTGCCCGCCACGGAAGCGATATTGACGATTCGTCCATAGCGTTTGGAAACCATGTGCGGCACGACCGCGCGGTTGACGTAGAAAACGCCGTTGACATTGATATTCATGACCTCGCGCCACGCTTCGGGCGGATAATCCACCAACGGCACGTTAGGCCCACTGATTCCGGCGCTGACAATCAGCACATCGATGGCGCCAAGGGATTGAATCGTCTGCGCAGTTGCGCGTGCAACCGCAGCTTCATCCGACTGGTCCATCACGATCTTGTGCGCGAATACGGAGCCAGCTGCGTCCAATCCCGGGCCCGATATGTCCCAGCCGCTGACTTTGGCTCCCTCGGCTGCCATTCGCTGGGCGACAGCGAGGCCAATACCCGAGGCTCCGCCCGTGACCACTGCCGTCTGGCCACGAAAGCGCCCGTCAAAGACCGACATGAGTCCTTTCCTCGAAGACCATAATTGACGTTGATTGTCGCACGGGGATTACTGTATTCACTTTATTTCCCACTATCGCGCACGCTATCTCACAAAATGATACTAAGCGATGACCTAAGGAGCGTCAATGCGCCAGCGCGCACGCCGCGGGTGTTCGGTCGCTTATATACCACGCAGTGAATGCGAACTCACGGCTGATGCGATCTGCGATTCGTCCATCCCTGCCGGTAGCGCTCCCTGTCTAGCTCGGACTCGGTTGATCTGGCGCTTGCTTGACCCATTTATAGATTCGCGCCGAATTCCTCCAAAAGTACTTCTCAGCCGCCTGTCTGGACTTGGTGGCGAAGAAGCGCTTCATGATTGCCACCTCCTCAGGGATCGTAGCAACACCATAGCTGTTGGGGTAGTCGGTCCCGAACATGACGCGATCTTCCCCGAATGCATCGAACAGATATTCGAGCCTGGCACGCAGAAACTCATAGTCCTTGACGATGACACCGTCTGCCACTCGCGGGTGATATACCTCTGTCAGCTTCACGAAAATGTTCGGGCGATCGGCCATCTCCTTCACCACCGCGTGATAATCCGTGTCATTGTCCGGATCGAAGGACGGCAGATGGTCCATGATGATCCGCAAATCGGGAATCGCGTCGGCTAGCAGCACATTGGCGCGCATCAGATCCATGGTCGGGTTTGCGGTATCAAGCGCCAAGTCGGCCTGAGCCAGCAGCTTGAGGTTTGCAACCTGGTCGGACTGCAGAACCACCTGCCCTTGGTCGGCGCTGTAGAAGCGGCTGGCACGGATGGCGCGAAACAACGGGTCCCGGTGAAAATGCGTGACGTAGCGTCCAAAGTCCGCCTGTGCCGGATTCAGCGTCCCGCATACGCCGACCATGATGGGGTTCGCTCGGCATTCTTCCAGATACCAGAGGTTATCGTCGATGAGTGGACTCGACTCCACCACGATCGCGCCGACGATTCCCGCCGGCTGGGCCAAAGCGCTGTACATCGACGGGAGCGAGGGTTTGGACAGCGCGCGGTACGCCTGGGAACCCATATAACCTGCACCCAGCGGGCGCGTGTTATCGAACAGATGGATATGCGCATCGATGATGGGAATGTGATCGACGCTGGCCGATTGCGCCAGCGCACCGCGGGACGCAAAGGCCAGCGCTGCCGCAGCGCCGCCGATGAATTCGCGGCGATCGCTGTCCTTCGGAAAATGTTCCGGCTGCTTCATGCTTGCTCCCTCGTTATCAATTCCCGTCATGTGTCAAATCGATGATTAGTGGATTGTGCAGCTCGATTTCTTCGATTCAAAGAGTCTCAGATCGACCGCCGCCGCCATCTTGCTATACCCTGTGTCGTTGGGATGCAAATGATCGCCACGCTGCAGCGTGGAGCTGACGCTTACCGGGTGCGCGGGATCACGCAACGCCGCATCGAAATCGATGACGCCATCAAACGCAGCGCTGCTGCGGATCCAGGTATTCACGGCCAGCCGCATCTGCTCGCCGTGAGCATCGAAGTAGTGCGAGTCCTCGAATGGCGTCAGCGTGGCACCGATGATCGAAATGCAATGGGCGTGCGCCCTTGCGATCAGCTGCTTATAGGCCGCGATAATGTCGTCGGCTGTCACAGCTTCCTCCGGGCGCATCTGACTATAGCCAATGTCATTGATGCCCTCGAGCACGATCACCGTGCCGACTGCGGGGACTGACAGGACGTCTCTATCGAAGCGCGCCAGTGCATTCGCGCCCGGATTGTCGTGCAACAGCCGATTGCTGTTGATTCCGGAATCGACCAGCGACCAAGCACGCGTACCGCGATTGCCGGCCAAGCGCTCCGCAAGCTGATCTGGCCAGCCTTTGAATGCGTTCGGTGTGCTGCCAAATCCCTCCGTGATGGAGTCGCCCAATGTGACCACGGCGCGGCGCGCGGCGGGCGATACGATGTCAACTTCGGAAACCAGCGCACCAGTGCGCTGAAGCTGTGCTCCCGACATGCGTTCTGCCGCGGTAAAGTTTCCGATGGACGACACGTAGGACTGTAATCGATGCGCAGGGGGCTTGGTGGCTTCCGGCAGGTATACGCTGACGGCCAACTGGCTAAGTGCTGGAATCGTCCACTCGACCGGATCGCTCAGCACAGGTGCGCCGGCCGGAACAACTGTACTGGATGCGCCTGAGAAGGTCACGACATGATCGGACCCGAGCAGACTCGCACCCTCTGGTCCGGCCAGCGCGACGTGCACCGATCCCAGCCGCATCGGCCGCTCGCCAAATTCATTGCTGATCCGAATCCTCACGCGCGTGGCGGGAGCCGAGATCCTGACAATCTGTCTTACCGTTACATTGTCGAAGTTCGGCGGTGCCGAGGGTGCGCCGCCGGGTACTGTCGCCGTTGAGGCGTTGGCAGGAACCGGGATCGTCGCGGAAGTGGATGGGAAACCCCAAGCTCCGACCCAGAGCTCTTGATCCGCAGCCTTTGCCATGCCGCTCAGAGAAAGCGCCGCGATCACGACAGGGCCAACAGATCTCCCTATGTGAAGCGGCCCGATGATAGACGCGCGGCTTGTCATAAATTATCAAGATGTAGTATACAGTCCCGAGAAATGCGATGAAGCGCGCTATATCGCCGTGCGCTTGCCTTACAACAACGATTACTGAGAATGTGCACGAGGCTGTCTCATTCTTTATCTTGCGATTTCGAGTGTGCAATGCGCTGAGACCCTCGCACTTATCGCAGTGGGTCGCCTCAAGCAACTGTCGAACCGGTAGTTTGCATTGCTGAGCGTTCGGCTGGTAACGGCAATGGGCTTGGCGCTGGCGAGCCCCGCGCTGGCGCAAAACGACGCCCAGCCTGAAACCTTGCAGGCCTCGCCACCCACGCCACCTTCGTCGCCGGCAAGCCCCCTGCCGACCGTCGTCGTCGTCGGGACTCGGATACTGAGTCCCGGTGTGTCGCCGAGCGGCACCAACGACTACGCCATTACCAGTGAGAATATTTCCGACATGCCGGCCGGGGACAACACGGCATTGACCGACGTGCTCTCGCAGATGCCGGGAGTCGGGATCGATCAGAATCAGCAGGTTCACATCCGCAATACTGAAGGCTCAGGATTTCAATACCAGATCGACGGCGTTCTGGTGCCGCTCGACATCAACACCAATCCGCCCTTCATCTCGATGATCAATCCGCTGTTCATCAAGCGCTTTGATCTGCTCGATGGGATTCTTCCTGCGCACTACAGCTACGCCGCCGGGGGCGTCGTGGATATCCAGACCAAGGACGGCTGTGAGCAGCCGGGCGGGAGTGCCTCGATATTCGCTGGCCAGAGGGGCATGATTCAGCCGAGCGCCCAATACGCCGGCTGCGATGGGGCATTCAGCTATTACGGCAGCGCGCTCTACACCCAGAGCGACCTGGCGTTCAGCTCCGCGACGCCCGGACCGACTCCAATACACGACTGGACGCACCAGGGTCAGGCCTTCGGGGTGCTTTCGTATGCGTTGGATGCGAACACCAAGCTCAAGCTGATTGTCTCCGCCGCCGTCAACGACAACGAGTTGCCCAACGTTCCCGGCCTGCCCCCGGAATTCACGTTGGCGAACGCGCCTGCAATCTCATCAGCGCAGGTCAACTCCTATCTCAATTTTCGCGACTACCTCGGCATTCTTTCCCTCACCGGATCCCCGACGCCTCAGCTCTCCTATGAGCTTTCGTACACATTGCACAGCATCGCTCAACTCTACGAGCCCGATGATGCCGGCGAGCTCATCTACCAGGGTGCCGCCTCGCAGGCCACGCACCAGGACCTTGACAACACCCTGCAGGGTGACCTGAGCTACCGGACCGGAGCGCACAAGATCAGCACCGGATTCTACCTAGGCGCCTACCATGTGAAGGCCGATGGCAACTCGCTCGTGTTTCCGGCGGATGCGAGCGGCGCGCAGACCAGCGACGTTCCAATCCTCGTGGTCAACAATATCCAGTCTACGAACGTTCTATCCGGCATCTATATCAACGATCTCTGGCAGATCAGCCCGGCTTTACGCAGCAACATCGGCGTGCGCTGGGATGACTTGACCGGATTTTCTCCGGGTAGTCAACTAAATCCCACCTTCAATCTTTCCTACATACCGCTCGTGGATACGACCTTTCACGCCGGCATTGCGCGCTATTTCCAGGTTCCCAGCTTCGAAGGCATATCCCCTAGCGCCCCGACGGCCTTCGCGGGGACGACCGGCGCCGGCCCGCTCGGTACTACATTGCCGCTGACGGAACAAGATTGGGAGTGGGACGCCGGCGTCGTGCAGACCCTGAAGCCCGGATTGACGATTTCGGAGGACAATTTTTTTGAGAAGACCTGGCATTATCTCGACGCCGGACAATTCGGCGTGGTACCGATCTTCGCTCCCTTCAACTACGATCACGGCCAGATCTGGGGCTCTGAAGTAGCGATCGACTACAGTGCAAGCAAGCTCTCGGCCTATGGAAATATTACGGTGGGGCGGAATATAGAGAAAGGCGTCGCCACCGGTCAGTTCAATTTCGACGAGCCCGGTGAGCTTCAATACATCGATTCTCACTATATTGTTCTCGATCACCAACCGCTGCTGACAATTACTACGGGACTGTCTTACGACTTCAACCGTTATAGGATTCTTGTGGATGGGATCTTCAACACCGGACTACGCACGGGCTTCGCAAATCAGCAATCCCTGCCAGACGTATTCCAAGTCAACTTCGGCGTACGACGAAGCTTCCGGATCGGCGGCCATCAGATCAGCAATCAGCTGACCCTGTGGAATATCTTCGATCGCATAAACCTGATCCGACCTTCCGGGGGCCTGGGGGTCTTCCAATCCGCCTATGGTCCTCGGCTGACGATTTTTGATGCTCTGACTATCTCACTTTGAATGCGCTCTGCAGCGGCGCAATCGCTGGCCAAGCGCCATGGGCGCTACGTATATGGGCTGCATGGCTTGATGGCAGGTAAAGTCCGTAGTGCGGATTTGACGAAGGAAACGGAACATCGGAGAAACCCC
>JBEKWD010000077.1:0-8687 GCA_049513435.1 Steroidobacteraceae bacterium
CGCCTGTTCGGGCTTGAAGAAGGCGAACTCAACCTTCTGATGCGCCACCGCTTGCGCCCGGACCACGGCGGGCCAATTCAAAGCGAGCCAGGCAGTGCTGATGCCGGTCATCGAGCTGACCAGGAACTGTCGTCGGGAATTCTCTTCGGCGCTCATAGGAATCGCTCCTCAAACCTAACGTTTGGCGTATCGAGTTATGCCGTGGGGCGGCGCATTCACCGCCCCGTATAAATTGCCGCTCGCATCGACTACGACCCCCTCGCCGGCTGAGTCGTCGGGTACGAAGGCGCTCGGTTGTCCGGTATGCGTGCTGCCGATCCAGACGCCTTTGTGCCAGCCCGGATGACTGGTCTCATTCGAGTCAGCATCGATGGCGTACAAGGTGTCCTTGTTATCAATGTAGAAGCCCGACGGGCGGCCGAATTGGCTCCACTCGGCCAGAAATTTACCGTTCAGGTCGAAAATTTGAATACGTGAATTTCCGCGATCCGCAACAAACAGCCGTCCGCGTGAATCAATAGCAAGGGCGTGCGGGTTGTTGAACTCGCTCGGGCCTGAGCCGGGCTGGCCCCACTGCTTGATGAATTTTCCATCCTTAGAGAACTTCATGATCCGCGCCACGCTGCCCGGTGGAATCAGGGGCGGATTCGGCGCATGCCCATCGGCGACGAAGATATCACCGTTGGTCGCTATGACGACGTCGGTCGGCGACTGAAAATGCTGTGCGTCATCGCCGCGAATCCCCGCGGTGCCGAGTCGCATCAATACATGGCCGTCTGGACTGAGCTCGATGACCTGTACGCCTTTGGTACCGTCTTTGCTGACTGCCGCGTCCGTGACCCAGACATTGCCGGTGCGATCAACGTACAGGCCGTGCGGAAAGACGAACAGTCCCGCGCCGATGCTGCGTATCGGCTTGCCTGTCGCCGTGTCGAGTAGATTGATCGGCGCGGTGTCCGATCCGTCGCAAGTGTTGACTCCACAACGATCGATTGCCCAAATCTCCGCGTGCGGACCGCGCTCGATGCCTGCACTGGATCCCCACGGGCCGCTGCCCGCGGGCTTGGCCCATTGGTACTCCGGCGACTGAAACGGATCGGGAAGGCCGGAAACAGGAGCGCCTTGTGCCATAGCACCTGCGCCATGCAGCGCGAGCGCGACAGGTAATAGCCAAAGTCTCAAATCGGATCCCCCAACGTTCAGTGTCATTTCAGAGCTTTATATATATCAGCAGCAAGCTAGCACCGCGTTCCCGGGGCGTCAAAGGCCCTACCGCGGGCGCGGCAGACGCTGCGCTGCTGCGCTGCAGTAGAGGCATTAGTGCGGCCGCTGTGGGCCCGCTTGGATCGGACGGCGCCGACACGGCGATGCGCCCCGCGCGGTATCTGCGCGCCGCCAGCCCGACTATAACCAGTCCGTTGCTGTCTTAACCTGTCTGTGGCCAGTCGTAGGAGTCGATCATGCTGTATTACACCGTCATATTTCTGGTCATTGCTCTGATCGCCGGTGCGCTTGGATTCTTCGGAATCGCTGGCGCGGCGGTCGGCATCGCAAAGATCATCTTCTTTGTATTTTTGGTACTGTTCGTGGTCTCTCTCATCGCGGGAAGGCGCGGCGGCCCCGTCGTCTAGTTACCCCATAGGAGTCGATCATGGTTAACAAACCCCCTCGCAATCACGGCGAAGGAGACCCGGAGGCTGCGCAGCGATTCAATGAGGCGGAAGCCGCCTTCGTGAAATCCGAGCGTGGTCGAGCCAGGATCCAGAAGGGGCCGCAGGTGCGGCCCGAGGAAGAGGGTGCGCTCGCTGCAGCCGAACGCGAGGCTGGCGAGCATGGCAAGGCGGACGATAGCTGCTCTGTGCTCGGCACGAAGAATAAGCCCTGACCGATTGACGATCCCGCGCGGCCCGGGACGACCACGAAGAGGCGTCGTGGTAGTCTTCGGGCCGATCGCGCGCGAGGTCGAATGTTGCTACGGAGTCACTGCGGCTCGATTTGGGCAATTCTGCGAAATACCGGACGCGCAGTCTCGCGACCCTTCTCAATGCGCCACGCCATATACCCGGATGCACGCTCCAGTCGAGCCGAGCGGTTCTGGGGTCAGCGCACGAAAGCTAGCGGGCCGGCAGTGCGTGGCGCGCGTTTCGTCCATCGGATGCATGTTTCATAAGTGTTTGTTTTATATAACTATTAATGCGTGTGATGCCGCGCCTGCGCCGCGCCTCTGGAATATGCCCATACCTGTCCACCGCGGTTTGCGGCGCGGGAGCCGATGAGATATCTTCTGCCGCTGTGGAAATCTGGTTGAATCTGGTTCGTTGCGCGTCTGCTTTATTCAGGCCTGTTCAAGGGCAACGTGCGCCACCGCATGTGGCGTGGACGCACCAGTCGGCCAAAGCCGAAGCCACCTCAAGAGAATAACAAGAACTGGCGTCGGCAAATCTGGAAGGGGGGACCCATGACACTGATGAATTCCGTGCGAGCTGCATGGCGCAGCCGCGATGCCGGCCTCGAGGCAGCCTCCGCGCGAGGCTCTCGCCGGCCGGTCGCGCAAGCTCTCGACCGGCGGTCGCGAACCGCAGAAGCGGATATTTCGAGCGCTTTCGACCCGATGCGCAGGGCCAGCAAGTTGCTGCGCGAGTGGAACGATATCATCGGTGAGGCCTTTGTCGGCTGCGTCGTGGAGGCGGCCGAGCGCCGGTTCAATGGTGAGCTCTGGAGCTGCCGCATCAGCGCGATGAATCTGGTGCATATTCGAGCTCAACGCTCACGCGTCGAGCGCTGGGTGAATGATGGACCACGCACCCAATCGGGCTCGGTGCTGCTACATCTGCAGGCCAATGGGCAATGTATCAGCCATCAGCGAGGTCAATGCGCGACGCTGGAACCTGGCGATGGCGTACTGTGCGATCCCGATCATAGTTACACAACGCTTTATCCGACCGCGCATGAGATTTTCATTATTGAATTGCCAGTGATCGACATTGTTGCGCGCGAGCCCGGCTTCGATCTGGAACGCTTCGCAGGCCGCAAGGTCGAGCAGCGGCGCTCGCAATTGCTGTTGAATTTTCTGCGCACCGCTTGGCTGCAACGCGAGTGCCTCGATGACGATCCGGACTGGCGCGATTGCGTGAGTCGGACCAGTCTGGATCTGGCGATGCGCGCCATCAGCAAGGCCGGTGGACACGAAGCCGTCGGCGCCTCGGCAGAACTGCGCCGCGCCGTGATTGTGCACATCCACCAGAACCTACTGGACTCGGGCCTACGCACCTCATCGATTGCGCGTGCGCTAAACGTGAGCCCCCGCTCGGTTCAGAACGTGTTTGAGGGTGGCAACACGACGACCAGCGGCTACATTCTGCAGCAGAGGCTCGCGCGGGCAGCGGAGCGACTGGTGCGTGAGCCCGGTCGCCAATCGATCACCGGCTTGGCCTATGACTGCGGCTTCTCCGATTCGGCTTATTTTTCGCGCTGTTTCAGCCGCCATTATGGCGTGGCGCCGCGGGACTATCGCCGGCACGGCCGGACTTCGCCCGTAGCGTCCGCGGTCTTTCCGGAATAAAGTGGATAGTCGCAAGCGGCCGTGTTCGAGGATCAGAGAATTGACCTACAACCTACGCGTACTCGTGCTCGTGGCGACCGGCCTGGTGATCTGCGCCGTCGCGGCCACGGCGCTGCGCGCCCAGAACGGCGGCTCGCATTCGATCTGGGACGGCGTCTACACGGACGCACAAGCCAAGCGCGGTGCTGAAGGCTATGCAGCCCATTGCGCGCAGTGTCACGGTGATAGTCTTTCGGGAAATGGGGCCGACGTACCGGCGCTAGCCGGGCAGTCTTTTCTGTATAACTGGGACGGGCTGGGCCTGGACGCACTGTTCGATCGTATTCACACCACGATGCCGCAAAGCAATCCTGGCAGCCTCAGCGTTAACGAGGTGGCCGACATCACGGCCTACGTTCTTTCGGCGAATCAGGTCCCGTCCGGCACCACAGAACTGCCGGCGGATACGCAGAGTCTGCAGAAAATCCAATTCGTCGCTAAGAAACCGGCCCACTAGCCGCTCGTTGCTCGCGTCGCAACCGTACACGTATCAGCAGCGGGAATCATGACGTCGCCGTCTCGTAGAACTGTGCTTTTGTCGGGCGTCGCAGGCCTGCTGACTTCCCGGCTGCCCGCCTGGGCGCAGAGCGCGCCCGCGCCTGACACTGAATGGCGCCATTTTGCAGGCGATCTGGCCAACCAGCGCTATTCGCCTCTTTCACTAATATCGTTGTAGCACTACCGATTCAATTTTCGCACGACCAGATCAGAGGCCCGTATGTCAAAGATCAACCTTTTGCTGCCGCCCTTGTTTTTTGTCTCGTTGTTTAGCGCAGCGCTGAGCTGCGCACAGGGCACGTCGGGCGCCGCGCCTGCAGGCACCAGCGCGTCACCGGTCGCGAGCGAGCCGGCGACAGATGATTGGCTCACGTACGGCTACGATCCTGAACGCACCGGCTGGAATCGGGGCGAGACCACGTTGAGCAAAGACAACGTCTCGAAGCTCGCGGTACTGTGGACCACACAGCTCTCGACCAAGCCGACGCCGCAGGCGCTCGCGACGTTTAGCCCGCCTGTCGTGGTATCCGGCGTCAAGACCGCCCACGGCGTGAAGAACCTGCTGTTCCTGCTCGGCGCAGACGACACGCTGTTTGCGTTGGATACGGATTCAGGCAAAGTTCTCTGGCAGAAGACCTATCCGAACCCGATCAAACCCGGGCGGGCGCCGAACTGGCTCTGCCCGAAGACGGCCAATTCGACGCCCGTGATCGATAAGGTCAAGGGCGTCGTCTACTTCCTCGCCTCCGACGGCAAATTGCGCGGCGTCAGCCTGAGTGATGGCGCGCAGCGCCTGACGCCCACCGACATGGCGGCCCCGTTTGCACGCGCCTGGGCGCTGAACATCTTTGATAATGTGGTCTATACGACCAGCGGGCGCGGTTGTGGTGAAGTGACCGACCCGAATTCGGCCATTGCGGCGGCCGAAACACTCAATCCGGGCGCCAGCCCCCCGACCATGCGCGGGGGCAGAGCATTCACGGGTCCGCCGTTGGATCCGGGCATGGTCGCTGCCGTGGACGTACGCGATCCAGCGCACCCGAAATTGACGACTTTTTACACGAGCAACGGCCGGCCCGCGGGCCCGTGGGGGCGCGGCGGCGTCACGCGCGGGCCGAACAACACGCTGCTGTTAGAAACGGCAGATGGGTTCATGGACACCGCGTCCGGTCAATACGGCATCAGCATTCTGATGCTTGCTCCGAAGGCGACGCGGCTCATGGATTCGTTCACGCCGAAGAACTGGCGGTATCTGAATTCCAAGGATCTGGATTGGTCGGCAAGTCCAGCGGTATTTCCATTTGGCGGTAAGACCCTGGTAGCTGTGTCCGGCAAAGAGGCCGTCATTGATCTGCTCGATACCTCGGATCTTGGCGGCGGACCTGCGGAAAATCATTCGACACCGTTCTATCAGGGCCTGCAGATCGGCAACGACGCTGCCGCCGCAACCGATCCGAGCCAGGGAATCTGGGGCGGCCTAGCGACCTATCAGACGCCCGACGGCAGACGATTCGTGTACGCGCCGATGTGGGGACCACAGTCGACGAAAGTATCGGCTTTCAAATTCACCAGCGGCCCGATACCCAACGGCAGCATCATGGCGCTTGAGGTCGTCGCGGACGGTGCGAAAGTCGTCGAAGTGCCGATATGGACTTCGCCGGATCTGATCATGCCCGATCCGCCCGTGGTCGCAAATGGAGTGGTGTACGCAACGCAGACTGGCGGTCAGTTACTGCAGAACACGCCCTTACCCGATGGCACGCGACGCATTCCGGAGACGACCGGCTCAGTCTACCGCGCCACTCCCGTGAGCAACCTCGTGCTCTACGCACTGGATGCTGAGACCGGCAAGCCGCTTTATTCGAGCGGCAAAACCATCACCGACTGGGTGCACTTCGGCCAGCCGGTGGTCGCATTGGGCAAAGTGTTTATTGTCACGCACGACAGTCATGTCTATGCGTTCGGGATCAAGCCCTAGATAGAGCGAGCTTACTCTTACTGCAGACGGTCCTGAATCTTCGCCAGCCCAGCCTTGGCGCAAGGCTCGTCCTTGTCGCCGCCCGGCGCACCTGAGACCGCGAACGCACCGATCAACGCGCCACCCACCATGATCGGGATGGCGCCCTGGCGCGGTGCGCCGATCTGCGGGTCGGCCATCAGTTGCGACATGAAGCCTGCATCGCTGCTCGCCTTGGCGGCCACTTCGCCGCTGGTCATCTTGTACTTCAACACGCTCTGCGCTTTGCCCATGGCTATGCGCTGCGTGATGGCCGCGGCGCCATCGCCCGAAATGAGCGCAATTGGAACGCCGGCCGAGTCCACGATCAATGCGGTGACCTTGTAGCCGTTGCCGAGACAGGTCGCGATCGCGGTTTGCGCGCCTTCGATTGCGAGCGCGGTCGAGATTCCTTGCGCGCGGGCTGGACGGGGTGCGCGCACCTCGTCATTGCTGGGCGCCGGGGCGATCGTGGGAGCCGGGGCCGGCGATGTCATCATAGTTTGCGCGATCGCCTGACCGGCGTTGAGCAGACCGGCGTTGAGCAGACCGGCGAGCATAACGAACCAAAATCCTTTCATGCCGCACCCCCACGTTATTGACTCGTGCATTATTCGATTAGGCGTCAAATTTTGTCCAGTATCAACACTGTCTCTGATGCAAACAGCAGCGCTGATTGCTGCGCGGCGTGCCGCCCGTTCTCATCGGGCGGCACGCGCTTGCACTGTAGTTAACTCGTGCGCTATTTAGGTGGTTCCGTGAATTGCATACTGTTCGGGTCTTTCTGCTCCAGACGCGTGGTCACCATCGGACCCTCGCCGACTAGAAGCAGGATGGTCGGTCCGCCGTCGTCCTTGGCGCCGTCCCAATGCACGGTGTCCGGCACGTCGGTGACAAAGCTGCCCGCCGGCACCGGATACATCTTACTTTTGTCATAGGTCGTACTCGAGCTCACCCACCACGTGCCCGTAACGACATAGATATACCGGACCTTTGAATGACGATGCGGCTTACTATTGGAGCCCGGCATCCATCGGATCAATATGCCGTAAAGGCCTGGCTGATCTTCCGCACCAAACAGAGCCGCGGTCTGCTCGGCTTTTGGGTCACCTTTCCATTTGATGTCTTTGCCGAACACGATCGGAATGTGGGTGGGATCGGGCATCGGGATTTGCGTTGCTCTGGGTCCGCTGCTCATGAGCTGTTCTTGCGTTTCCGCGAAGAGAGGGCTGGCCAGCAGCAGGCCCGATGCCGCGAGGCCGATCATTGATGACAGTCGCATAGCAAGTGCTCCTTAAAATGATATGTGTGCAACGCGGCGCATGTCTGATACACCCTTTTTGCTGCCGATGTGGAGATGATTTCGGCTACGCCGCCGGGCTCTGATGTTATGCCAGCGGTTCACGCGGTTCAACCGACGCAGCTAAAGTGACGCACTACTCTGGGTTTTATTGTCCGAATTCTGCCCTGCCGCGCGTCTCTGCGACAAAGATTGATAAACTATCAAGGCTCGCATCGCAGTCCACTTAAACGAGGGATACCGTGACTCACACCAAGCTGTTCGTATGGAGCTGTGTGTCCCTTGCGCTCTGCGTGCGGGCGTTCGGCGCGGCACCAACTGACATTGTGATCGACGACCAGAAGGTCTTTCCGGAAAGCCTGGGATCGACGCCGGACGGGACACTCTATATCGGCGGCAGCAGCACCGGGCGCATTTATCGCGCGGAACCCGGCCAGACGCGCGCCGAGACTTGGATTTCGAAGGAGAGCGGTGATTTCCACCTCGTGTTGGGCGTACTGGCGGACCCGGCGACCAATACCCTGTGGGTCTGCGATAACGACCTCGACGCCAAGACGGCTACGCTGAAGACCTTTGCGCTGAAGAGCGGCAATAAGCGCAAGTTCTATCTCTTCCCGGGTGGCGGTCTTTGCAACGACATCACACTCAAGGCTCATGCGGCCTATATCACCGATACCATTAACGGGCGGATCCTGAAGCTCGCTCCTGGCTCGGGAGAACTGAGCGTTTGGTACAACGGGCCGTCCGATCCGTCGCTTGACGGTATCGTTTGGGCGAAGGACGGCAAGCTCTACACGAACACGTATAACAGCAACCACCTGATTCGCATCAACGTGAACCCGGACGGTTCAGCGGGCAAAGCTACGGTGCTCAGCACAGACCTGCCGCTTTATCAGCCTGACGCACTGCGTCTGTCGACTGACGGCCGCATACTGATGATCGAAGGCCAGGGGCGTCCAGGTGCGGGTCTCAAGGAAGGTCGACTCGATGAGGTCGTCATCCACGGCGACTCCGCAACCATCAAAGTACTCAAGAGCGGCTTCGAGCTGCCCGCGGCTGTTACACCAGTAGGCAACATCGCGTGGGTACTTGAGGCAAAATTCGACTATCAGCGCAATGACGATCTCAAAGGAAAAGATCCCGGCACCTTTCACGCTTACGCTGTACCGGTGCCGTGAGCCCGTGACAGGTATCGATCGTCAATAAGGCGCCGTCGGCCGACGGCGCCTTACATCCGACATCCTTCAAGCGGCTAGTTCAGCCGATCCTGAATCTTGGCGAGACCAGCGATC
>JBEKWD010000078.1:0-8679 GCA_049513435.1 Steroidobacteraceae bacterium
GAGGCGCTCGCGGCGAAGTTGCCGCCGGATGTGCCGCGAGTGGCCGAAAGCGGCGTGGACAGCGAGGCCGATGCCGCGCGCCTGGCGCGCGCGGGTTACGACCTCGCGCTGGTCGGCAGCGCGCTGATGCGCGCGCCTGATCCGCTCACGTTCGCGCGCGCGCTGTTGGCGGCGGGACGGCAGGCGCGTCGATGTGGCTGAAGATCTGCGGCATGACCAGCCCGGAGGCGGTGAGCGCGGCACTGGACGCGCAGGTCGACGCGCTCGGTTTCGTGTTCGCGCCGTCAGTGCGCGAGCTGCAGCCGCAGCAGGCCGCGCAATTAGCCGCTCCGGCGCGCGGGCGCGCGCTGTGCATCGCCGTCACGCAGCATCCAAGCCAGGCACTCATCGAGCAGATCCTGGCCGAGTTCGCGCCCGATGTGCTGCAGACGGATCTCGACGATCTGGCTGCTCTGCGCTTGCCCGCGAGCCTGAGCGTGCTGAGCGTGGTTCGCGGCGCGCTGGCAAAGGCGCGCGCGGTGCCGCGGCGGCTGCTGTTCGAAGGTCCGCGCAGCGGCAGCGGCGGGCCCGCCGACTGGCGGCAGGCTATGCTGCTCGCACGCGCGACGCAGTTGATTCTGGCCGGCGGCCTGACGGCGGCCAACGTCGCCGCGGCGATCCAGACCGTGCGACCATTCGGGGTCGACGTATCGAGCGGAGTGGAGTCCGCGCCCGGGCGCAAGAGCCCGCAGCGCATCGTGGAGTTTGTTCAGGCCGCACGCGCGGCGTTCGCAGGAATCGATCATGAGCGTGACGGAAAAACTCGCTGAGAGCGCATCGCTGCTGGCGGATCTGCTCGCCGGACGCTTGCCGGATGAGCGCGGACGTTTCGGTCCTTACGGCGGCCGCTTCGTCCCCGAAACGCTCATACCGGCGCACGAACGCCTCGAGCGCGGCGTGCGACGCTGGCTGGTCGATGCCGAATTCCAAGCCGAGCTCGGGCGCGAATTGCGCGACTGGGTCGGGCGGCCGACGGCGCTGAGTCCGGCGCCGCACTTGTCGCGGCGCTGGGGCGCCGAAGTCTGGCTCAAGCGCGAGGACCTGGCGCATACCGGGGCACACAAGATCAACAATGCAATCGGTCAGGCGCTGCTCGCGCGGCGCCTCGGGGCTCGCCGGGTCGTGGCGGAAACCGGTGCCGGACAGCACGGCGTGGCCAGCGCGGCCGCCTGCGCGCGCGTCGGGCTGCCCTGCGCCGTCTACATGGGGGCTCTGGACATGGAGCGCCAGGCACCCAACGTGGGCCGCATGAGATTGCTTGGCGCCAAGGTCATCGCGGTGACCAGCGGCGATCGGACCTTGCGCTCGGCCATCGATGAGGCATTGCGCGACTGGGTCAGCGATCCTACGGGCACCTACTACATGCTGGGCTCGGCGGTCGGTGCACATCCCTATCCGTATCTCGTGCGCGAATTGCAGGCCGTGATCGGACGCGAGGCGCGCGCGCAGATGCTCGAGCGCACCGGCTGCCTGCCCGATGCGCTCGTGGCCTGCGTCGGCGGTGGCTCCAATGCGATCGGCCTGTTTCACGCCTTCCTCGGCGATGCCGAGGTCGAAATCCTGGGCATCGAGGCCGGAGGGTGCGGCACCGGACTCGGCCAGAACGCAGCCACGCTAGGCCTGGGCCGTCCGGGGGTGCTGCATGGCAGCTACTCCTTGCTGCTGCAGGATCGGGATGGGCAGATTCAGGAGACGCACTCGATCTCGGCGGGCCTGGATTATCCGGGCGTCGGCCCCGAGCACGCGCTGTTGCTCGCGCTCGGTCGCGTGCATTACGAGGTGGCCAGCGATCAGGAAGCGCTCGATGCGGTGCGCGAATGTGCTGAATGCGAGGGCATCCTGCCTGCGCTCGAGACCGCCCATGCGCTCGCCGGTGCGCGCCGCTGGGCGGCCACACATCCTGGCAAGCGTGTACTGATCGGACTGTCAGGGCGAGGCGATAAGGACTTGACTACCCTCCTGCAGAGCCTCATCGAGGCGAATCCCGAGACGGCTCCATGAGCGCCGCGCTCGCGAATACGCCGATCGAGCGCATCGTATTGGCGCTGCGAGGCGCGGCCAAACAGGGCCAGCCCGCCCTGGTGGCATTTCTGACCGCGGGCTATCCGAGCCGCGCGCAGTTTCGTGAACACCTGAGCGCCGTGGCCAGCGAGGCTGAAGTGGTCGAGATCGGCGTGCCATTCACCGATCCGATGGCCGATGGCGTCACGATCCAGCGCTCGAGCGAGGCGGCACTGCGCGCCGGGGTGAGCCTGGCCTGGATACTGGAAGAATTGCAACTTATGCCGCCCGTCAAAGCGCCGCTATTGCTCATGAGCTACCTGAATCCACTGCTCGCCTTCGGGCTCGAGCGCCTGGCGCGCCGCGCCGCCGGGGCGGGGGTCTGCGGGTTCATCGTGCCGGATCTGCCGCTCGATGAGAGCGCATTACTGCGCGACGTGCTCGAGCCGCACAAAATCGCGCTCGTGCAGATGGTCACGCCCGTCACCGGACCTGAGCGCCTCGCGAAATTGACGGCCGCGAGCCAGGGTTTTGTCTACGCCGTGACCATGACAGGCACGACCGGCCAGAAGGTTGCGGCGCCGAGCGAGATCGCCGCGTATCTGGAGCGCGTGCGTGCAGTCGCGACGTTGCCGATATGCGCCGGCTTTGGCATACGCAATCGCGAACAGATCGAGCGCCTGCGCGGACTGGTTGATGGCGTGATCGTCGGCTCGGCGCTGATTGAGGTCCTTGAGCGCGGCGAATCGCCGCAGGAATGGCTGGCCGCATTGCGGCCGCGTCGACATTGAGCTTAGCGCACGGCATAGATCAGGAGCACACGATGCCCAGCCTCGTGGTCGAGCAGCGATTCTGCGGTCCGCCGGGCTGCGCCAACGGGGGTTACGCGGCCGGCCTGATCATGCTGCACGCTGCTGAGCGAGTCTGTGTGCGACTCGAGCGACCCATACCTTTGCAGACGCAGCTTGAGCTCAGGACGGCGCCGGAGGGAGCGCTCGAGCTCTGGCACGCGGGGCAAGTGCTGGCCCGTGCACGGCCTGCGGCTCTGGAACTGGAGGTGCCGGCCGCGCCGAGCTATCTCGAAGCGCTCGAGGCCTCCAGACAATTCGCCGGCTTTGCACGCCACGCCTATCCGGGCTGCTTTGTCTGCGGTCCGGAACGCCGTCGCGGCGACGGGCTGCGCATTTTCGCCGGGCGCCACGGGAGCGAGGGGCTCGTGGCCGCGCCGTGGATTGCCGACGCCTCGCTGGCTGACGGCGCCGGCAAGGTGCGTCCGGAATTCATGAGCGCGGCGCTGGACTGTCCGGGCTACTTCGCCGCTCGCTCGGATGCCCCCTACATGCTGCTAGGCCAGTTCACGGCGCATATCGATCGCTGCGTGCATATCGATGAGCCCTGCGTCGTCATCGGCTGGAAGCTCGAGGCCAGCGGACGCAAGCACGAGGTCGGTACGGCGCTGTTCGATGAGGACGGCGAGCAGTGCGCGCGCGCCCGGGCAGTGTGGATCGAGGCGCGCGCCCCGATGTGACTGCAATGTCACTGCGCCGCGACTGCTTTGTGATCGGCGCGGCCCTAGACTCGTGCCTCATCTGCGGTGCGCAATGGCAGGAGACACGACATGGCAACGGTGCGCGTGATTTCGGGAGAGACTCAGGGCCGCTCGGCCGCACAGTTCCTGCGTTCGGGCAACGCGAGAGCGCTGTTGCGAGAGTGGCTGCAGGGCCACTGGGCCATGATCTTTTCGCACCCGATCGATTTTCAATACCAGGGTCTGGAGATCGATCGCTGGCTCGCCATTGTGCGCGAGGAATTTCACGAGCGCGGCGTGCGTGCGCTTGCTTGCAGGCGCGAAGGGGCTCTCCTGGATCCGATCTGGGTCAGCGACCTGCTCGCCGATCAGCGCCCGGTCAGCATCGAGCCTGTGAACGACACGGACATACCCGAGATCGTCGATCTGCCGGCGCGTGCCTTGCGCGACGAATTACTCGGCCTGAGCACGCGCTTCGTGCTGATTGTCGATGAGCAATTGCGCCGGCGCGGTGTATTCAAGTACAGCACGGGGGGCGCGAAGGTCTCGCCGCTTGATCTACTGGCATCGATCGATGCGATGCGCCGCCGCGGCGCGGAGCGGATCGCAGCCTGAGCCTTAGCGCGAGCGCGTAAGCCAGACTGACAGCCACAGTCCCAGAGCGAGCGCACCGAGCAGCCATCCGAGCAGGCGCGGCTCGAGGGACAAAGCCAGCCAGAACACGGCGCCGAGCAGGAGCACCGTGCCGATGATGGCGCGATCGCTGCGGCGGCGCTGTTGCAGCCACTCGCGGCGCAGTCGATCCACTGAACGCGTATCGAGCGGCACACGCAGCTGACCGTGCTGCATGCGTTCGAGCAGACGCTTGCTCCGCGGCGGCAATGCCTTGATGATCTCGAGCGCGTCGGGCCACCCCTGGCGCAGCTCGTGCAAAACATGACGCGCACTGGTGCGCTCCCGCATCCAGCGACGCAGCACCGGACTGGCGGTATGCCAGATATCGAGCTCCGGATAGAGCTGGCGGCCCAGGCCCTCGACGTTGAGCAACGTCTTCTGCAAGAGCAGCAATTGTGGCTGGATCTGCCCGTTGAAGCGCCGCAGCGCCTCGAACAGCCGCAGCAGCACTACGCCGAAGGAGATCTCCTTGAGCGGGCGATCAAAAATCGGCTCGCAGATCGTGCGCACCGCCGATTCCATCTCATCCACGCGCGTTTCCGGTGGCACCCAGCCGGACTGGACATGCAGCGTGGCCACGCGCCGGTAGTCGCGATTGAATACGGCGAGAAAATTCTCGGCCAGATAGCGCTGGTCGCGCAGGTCAAGCGAGCCGACGATACCGAAGTCGACCGCGGCGTAGCGTGGCTGCGTGGGGTCAGCCAGCAGCACGAAGATATTTCCCGGATGCATGTCGGCGTGGAAAAAATTGTGACGGAAGACCTGCGTGAAGAAAATTTCAACGCCGTTCTCCGCCAGCCGTTTGAAATCGGTGCCCAGCTCGCGCAGGCGCGCGATGTCGCCAATCGGCGTGCCTCGTATGCGCTCCATGACCAGGACTTCGGCACGGCAGAAGTCCCAGTACACCTCCGGCACGTACAACAGCGGCGAGCCGGCGAAGTTGCGCTTGAGCTGCGAGGCGTTCGCGGCCTCGCGCATCAGATCGAGCTCATCGAGTATGGTGCGCTCGTATTCGCGCACGATCTGCATCGGCTTGAGGCGGCGACTCTCGGCCCACCAGCGCTCGGCCAGAGCAGCGATCGTGTAGAGCACCGCGATGTCGAGCGCGATCATCGCTCTCATGTCCGGACGCAGGACCTTGACAATGACCTCGCGACCATCCGGAAGCTGCGCCGCATGCACCTGCGCGATCGAGGCCGCTGCCAGCGGGAGCAGCTCAAAATTGCGCAAGCGTTGATCCAGCGGCACACCGTAGGCGCGCTCTATCGATGCTCGCGCCAGCTCCCCTGGAAAGGGCGGCACGTTATCCTGCAGCCGCGCGAGCTCATCGGCCACGTCGGCGGGCAGCAGATCGCGCCGCGTCGAGAGCGCCTGGCCGAATTTAATGAAGATCGGACCGAGCTCCTCGAGCGCGAGACGCAGGCGCTGGGCGCGCGTGAGGCGCGAGCGGCGCTGAAACCACGTCCATGGCGAGGCGTAATAAACGAAGCGCAACGGCCGATACAGGTGCGTTGCGCGTACCAGGTCGTCGAGCCCGTTACGCTCGAGTACGCGCTGGATCTGGATCAGCCGCCGCAGCACCCGCCATTGCATCAAACCGGTTCCTCACCGCCGGTCGTTCCGTGCAGCCGCCGCTCCAGTTGGGCGGTACGCGCCTCGAGCCGATCGACCTGCTCGCGCAATTCGTCAATGTCGCGCATGACATGTTCGGACTCGGCCTTGGAGACCAGATCGCCGCGCTCGTGCGCAAGGTATTCACTGAGGTTCTGCATGCCGGTCCATGCCGTGCGACGCGTCCAGGCCGCTGCGCCCTGCAGACCGCGCATGAGCACGTGGGCACCGCTGCGGCCGAGGAAATCGGCCATGACCGACTCCAGATCGGGCGCGAGCAGCACCGCGAGCTCGCGGAATTGCTGCGCGATCTCGGTATCGCCTTCGATGTGCACCGAGCCGCGCTGAATCACGGACTGCGGATCCGCGCCGCTCAATGCCAGCAACGAGAGCGGCGTGCCGATGAGCCTGGCATCGGGCACGGTTTCGGACTCCAGAGGTCCGGCTTTGAGCGTGCTGCCGGTGGATTCCAGCAGGATCGTCCAGGCAGTGCCGCTGACCTCGATCGCGAGTCGGCGGCCCGCCAGCGCTGCGGTGAGCTCGCGGGCGCGCGTCGAGTCGGCCAAGGTGCGCGCGACGGCCGCATTGAGCGCGCGCTCGATCAGAGCGCCGGGAAGTGCTGCCATCCTCAGTACCGGTAGCCGCGGTGCAGCGCCACGAGCCCGCCAGTCAGATTGTGGTAATGGCAGCCCTCGAGTCCAGCGCTGCGCATCATCTGCAGCAGCGTTTCCTGATCCGGATGGCGGCGAATCGATTCGGCCAGGTAGCGGTAGGCGTCGGCATCACCGGCGACCACGCGGCCGAGCCAGGGCAACACCCGGAAGGAGTAAGCGTCATAAATCCGGCTCATCGAGCTCATCAGCGGCTTGGAGAATTCGAGCACGAGCAATTGACCGCCAGGCTTGAGCACGCGTTGCATCGAGGACAACGCCGCCTGTTTGTCCGTGACGTTGCGCAGCCCGAAGCCGATGGTCACGCAATCGAAGCTGCCGTCGGCGAATGGCAGGTGCTGCGCGTCCGCCTGCACGTAATCGACCATGCCGCTCAGGCCACGATCGATCAGGCGGTCGCGACCGATCTGCAGCATGTGCGAATTGATGTCGGCCAGCACCACATAGCCCTGGCGACCGACCTGGTGTGCGAGTCCGATAGCCAGATCGCCTGTGCCCCCCGCGATATCCAGCGCGCGCGCGCCGCGGCGCAAGCCGGTCAGCGCGAGGGCAAAGCGTTTCCAGAGGCGGTGCGCGCCGCCCGACATCAGATCGTTCATGAGGTCGTAGCGCTCGGCCACGGAGTCGAATACGCCCCGCACACGGCGTGCCTTGTCCTGACGAGGCACATCCTCGTAGCCGAAGTCGGTAGTCTCGATGGGGCGCTCTGCCATGTGTGTTTACCGTGCCTCGAATCGGCCCCATATTATTATGTCGCCGTGTGTGCGCGAGGCTGCACGCACCGCCGCGATCAGTGCAGCCTTCTATTACAGCGTCGCGATTGTACGCAGTCGCGACAGTTGCGTACGGAAAGGACTAATCTTGTCCTCTTTGATCAGTGCCGCGACTTATGTGGCGCGCCCGCGTCGCTGCCAGGGCACTAAAAATGCTGGCATTTTGCCGGCATATCGACCAGAATCGCGGCCGGTTGTGGCCCAAAAGGCGCAACCAAGTGGGGGTCTTGTGAAGATTTTGGCCGGGCGTAGCGTCCGGCCTTTCTTTTTTTTGGCAGCCGTTGCGAATCACTTAGCTGCGTGCGCGGCTAAGGCGTCGTGCCAGCACGCTCGCCACCGTGTCGCGACAGACCCGCGCGCTCCAGGCGCGCCAGATACGCTGACCAGTTGCTCGCGTGCTGCTCACCGAGCTCATAGAGATATTTCCACGTATACAGGCCCGTGTTGTGGCCGTCGTCGAACAACAGTCGCACCGCGTAGTGGCCGATCGGTTCGACGGCCTGCACGAGCACGTCCTGCTTGCCGCCGATCAACAGCGTCTCTCCTCCGCCATGCCCGCGTAGTTCCGCCGATGGCGAATTCACGCGCAGGTATTCGAATGGCAGCTCAAAGCGCCTGCCATCGGCGAATGCGACTTCGAGCAAGCGCGAGCGCTTGCGCAGCTTGATTTCAGTAGCGGCAATGTCCGGCACGGGGCGAGCATAACCCCAGGCGGGGCGCCGGGGCCGCGCGCTCTGCCACAATGCGCCCCGTGATTCGCCGCTCCAAACTTCTGCTGGGCCTTGTGCTCGCGACGCTGGTTGCTGCCATCGGCTTGGGAGTCTCGCAGCGCTGGCCGCGCGCGCTGCCGAGCGAGCAGTTCGGTCCTATCCGCGCGTTTCCGGCCTGGCTGCACCAGAGTGGCATCGCGTTTGTGTTCTCCGGGGCTCAGGGCTGGAGCCGCGCCGATGAGCAGGCGGCGCGGGCCCTGGCGCGCGCGGGTAATTTCGTCGTGGGTCTGAATACGCCAAGGCTGCTCGAGCATTTGAATCAGCTCAAAACTGGCTGTGTCTTCATGCCCGGGGCCCTCGAGGAGTACAGTCACGCGCAGCAGCGCGCGGCGGGTACCACGCGATTCGAGGAGCCGGCGCTGCTCGGCCGCGGCAGCGGCGCCACATTGGTCTACCTCGCGCAGATCCAAGCCCCATCATTGGCTTTTCGCGCTGCCGTAATGCTCGATCCGGAGCCCGAACTGGCCCTCAGTGCGAGCGTCTGTGATCACCCGGCACTGCGACGCGACGCGCTCGGGCAGCAGCTGCGGCCCGAGCCGCTCGGCGGGCAGGTTGCGGCTCGACTGTGGCTCGATGAGGCGGCAACAGCCGGCGCGCGCAGCTTTGCCGCA
>JBEKWD010000079.1:0-13259 GCA_049513435.1 Steroidobacteraceae bacterium
GCCGGGCGGCAGCCGGCGATGCGCCATGAAGGGCTGATCGAGTTTGAACACACGGCCACGGTAACTCGAAGGAATTTCACGCACCTGCCAATCGGCGATGCAGATGAGCCCGTCGAGCTCAAAGAAGTGGCGGCCATTGGCGTTGATGTGCAGTGTCGCGACCGCTGGCGCTTGCGCCTGGGCGCGCGCCACGAGGCGCGCCGAGCGGCGCAGGTGCGTGTGAATGATGTCGGGTCGGAAGGCTCTGATATGGCGCTCGAGCGCGCGCTGCGTTCCCCACCAGCGCGGCAGCGTGGCGAGTTGCACGCGCGATGAGAGCGCATCCACGATGGATGAACCAAATCGGCTGCGATGATCGCTGCGCACGAGCAATGCTACCTCATGCTCGTTGGCCTGGAAGCTGGCCAGCTCCGCCGCGTAGCGCTCGGAGCCGGCAAAGCCGCGCGAGAGGATGACGTGCAGGATGCGCATGAATGGATGAGTTGCGGTGCCGATCGGCGCGCATCAGATGCGCTTCCAGAGCGTGCCGCCGTCGGGTTGGTCCTCGAGTACAACGCCCGCGAGTGCCAGCTGTTCGCGAATCCGATCGGCGGCCGCGAACTGGCGGCTGGCGCGTGCAGCCAGCCGCTCGGCGATCAACGCCTGGATGCGCTCCTCATGCAGCCCCTGCTCCGCGCCGCCGGCGTCGCGCGCTTCCAGCGACAGCGTTGAGCTCAGGCGAAACCATTGTTCAGGCTCCACGCGCAACAGTCCCACCAGCCCCCCCAGCCCCAGCAATTCAGCTGCGAGCTCAGCGGCGAGCTCAGTGCGCCCCTGAGCACGCGCGCTATTGAGTTCGCGCGCCAGTGCCTGCAAAACCCCGAGCGCCTCCGGAGTATTGAAATCATCATCGAGCGCGGCCTCGAAGCGCGCGCCGTGTTCGCTGCGCGCGCTCGCGCTGGCGAGCTCCACGCCCCGTAGCGCCGTATACAGTCGCGTCAAGTAGGCGTCGGCCTGCTCGAGCTGCGCCGCTGCGTAGTTGATTGGGCCGCGGTAATGGCTCAACAGCAGGAAAGCGCGCAACACTTCCGGGTGACGCAATCGCGGCAGTAGCTCACGCACGGTGAAGAAATTGCCCAGAGACTTGGACATCTTCTCATTGTCAATGTTGACAAAGCCGTTGTGCATCCAGATATCGACGAACGGCTCGTTGTACGCCGCGCACGATTGCGCGATCTCGTTCTCGTGATGCGGAAACTTCAGATCGATGCCGCCGCCATGCAGATCGAAATGATGGCCGAGCAGCGCCGTGGACATGACGGAGCATTCGATGTGCCAGCCCGGCCGACCCGCTCCCCAGGGCGAGGGCCACGCTGGCTCGCCGTCCTTGGCCGGCTTCCAGAGCACGAAATCCAGCGGATCGCGCTTGGCCGTGTCGATCTCGACACGCGCCCCGGCGCGCAGGTCGGCCAGACGCTTGCCGGATAGGCGGCCGTACTGAGGGAATTTTGTCACTGCATACAGCACGTCGCCCTGCTCGCCCAGATAGGCATAGCCGCGCTCAATCAGCCGCTCGATCATCGAGATGATACCGGTTATGTGCTCGGTGGCCCGCGGCTCGTGATCGGGCGGCTCGATCGCGAGGGCGGCGAAATCCTCATGCATCGCCTTAATGAAGCGGCTCGTGAGGGTCTCGATGGGCTCATTGTTCTCGGCGGCGCGGCGGATGATCTTGTCATCGATATCGGTGATATTGCGCACGTAGGTTACCTTGAGCCCGCGGTAGCGCAGCCAGCGGCGTATCACGTCAAAGGCCACGTAGCAGCGCGCATGCCCCACGTGGCAGTAGTCGTAGACCGTGACGCCGCAGACGTATAGTCCCGCGCGTCCCGGGTGCAGCGGGCGAAATTCCTCCTTCTGTCCGCTCAGGCTATTGTGGATTCGCAGCATCGCGCCTCGCTCCCCGCCAACCCGCGCTCAGGAGCGAGCGTGCGCGAACTGCAACAGCCGCTCGCGCACACGCTGCGCTGGCATTGCCGCCAGCAATGGCGCGAGCTCCGGCCCATGCAGGCGGCCGGTGAGCGCGGCGCGCAATGGCATGAACAGTGCCTTGCCGTTGCGACCCGTGGCGCCGCGCAAAGAGGCCAGATCGGCGCGCTCGTGCACGGCGCTGGCGGCCGCAGAGAAAAAATCCGGCCCGGCTTCCTGCGCGGCGCGCAGTGCCGGCTCCTCATAGGATAGTGCCTCGCCGAAGATGATCTGTTGCCAGAGCCGGGCATCTTCGGCCAGTACCACGTTGGGCAACACCGCCGCGATGAACGCGCTCGCCTGCGCCTCATCCAGGCCGGCAGGCAGCGCCCAGGCAAGCCAGTCGCGCGCCTGCTGCGCTGAGAGCGCATGCACCCACTGGCTCTGCCAGTGACGCAGCTGCGCGAGCTCGAAATGCGCGGGGGCACGCTGCAGATGCCCCAGCTCGAAGCTCTGCGCCATCTGCTCGAGCGTGAGCGGCTGATTGATGGGCGTGGAGTGTCCGAGGCGAAACAGATGATTGCATACGGCCGCCGGCGCGTAGCCGGCTTCGCGCAGCTCACGCAAGCTCAGGTCGCCATGGCGCTTGGACAATGGCGTGCCGTCCGCGCCGAGTAAAAGCGAGACATGCCCGTACAGCGGCGGCGGCATATCGAGGGCCGCAAGCAGCAGCCGCTGGCGCGGGGTGTTGGACAGATGATCCTCGCCCCGCAGCACGTGACTGACTTGCATGAGCGCGTCATCCAGGGCATTGCAGAAAAAGAACGCCGCGCTGCCATCGGCCCGTCGAACCACGAAATCGCCGATATCGTCGGTCAGATAGCTCTGCGCGCCGTACACCAGATCCTGAAACTCGAGGCGCTGACCCAGTGGCACGCGAAAGCGCAGGCTCGGACGCAGCCCCTGCGCGCGCCGCTGCGCAATCTCCTGCTCACTCAGATCGCGGCAGGTGCCGGCATAGCGTGGCGGCCGGCCGGCTGCCAATTGGGCGCGCCGCGACATGTCCAGCTCCAGCGGCGTGCAAAAGCACGGGTATATCCACCGCGAGCGCTCGAGCTGCTCGAAGTAGCGCTGGTAGATCGAGCTGCGCTGTGACTGCCGGTAGGGAGCATGCGGGCCGGGCCGATCGGGGCCCTCATCCCAATGCAGTCCCAACCACGACAAATCGTTGCACAGCGCCTCGACAAAGCGCTCCTGCGTGCGCTCGGCGTCGGTATCCTCGATGCGCAGCACGAAGCGGCCGCCCCGAGCGCGCGCGAGCAGATAGTTGAACAGCGCCATGCGCGCATTTCCCAGATGCAGCTCGCCGCTGGGGCTCGGCGCAAAGCGCGTCACGACGGGACTTGCAGACATCCGTACAATGTAGCCTAAATCCTCAGATACGAGCGATACGAGTGAGCACGCTGTTCGTCTCCGATCTGCATCTGGATGCGCTGGAACCGGCCGTCGGCGCACAGTTCATAGATTTCCTCCAGACTCGGGCCGCCAGCGCCGATGCGCTCTACATCCTCGGGGATCTGTTCGAGTCCTGGGTCGGAGACGATGATCAGGACCCGCATGCTCAGCAGATCTGCGACGCGCTGCGCGCGCTGAGCGCGCGCGGCGTACCGTGTTACGTCATGCACGGCAATCGCGACTTTCTGCTCCAACAAGGCTTCGAGCAGCGCAGCGGCGCACGACTGCTGGTTGACCCGGTGGTGATTGATCTGCACGGTGAGCGCGCGTTGCTCACGCACGGCGATGCGCTGTGCACGGCGGATCGGCCCTATCAGTTGCTGCGCGCAGTAGTACGCCAGCCCGCCTGGCAGCGCCAGTTCCTGCGCCTGCCCCTGCGTGTGCGCCAACTCCTGGCACAGCAGGCGCGCGCTGGCAGCCGGCGCCATACGCGCAAGAGCGCGGGCCAGATCATGGATGTTGATCCGCGTGCAGTGCAGGCCGCTATGCGCGCCTGCCACGTGCACTTGCTGATCCACGGTCATACCCACCGGCCGGCCGTGCATGAGTTCGAGCTCGACGGGGCCAGTGCGCGCCGCATCGTGCTCGGCGCCTGGCATGAGCACGGCAGTTGCCTGAGCTGGGAGCGCGGACAGTTCAGGCTCGAGGAATTGCCACGCGCGGCGCCCGCGCCTGCCGCGGCCATGGCTCATCAGCCCGTCTAGGCCATCGCCCCCTTGGTCAGCCAGTCCCGGCGCGCGGCCTGGATCGCGCGCATCGCCTCATCAGCGCTGCTGAAGCGCTCGTTCGGGTGTTTGGCCAGCATCAGATCGAGCAGCGGCTGCAGATCGGCCAGCGGCTCGGGCAACGGCGGGGTCGGCGCATTGCGGTGCATGTAGATCACCGCCATCGGATTCTCGGCCATGTACGGCTTGCGCGCGGTCAGCATCTCAAACAGCATGATCCCGAGGCTGTACAGGTCGCTGCGCGCGTCCAGATCCTGGCCATGGCCCTGCTCCGGGCTCATGTAGTGCGGCGTACCGAAGATCATGCCGGTGTCAGTAATGTCGTAGTCGAGCGCCTCGTGCTTGGCCAGGCCGAAATCGATCAGCGCGATCTGCCCGTCAGTGCGCAACATCACGTTACCGGGTTTCAGGTCCCGGTGCAGTATGCCCGCCGAGTGCAGAGCAGTCAGTGCGCGCGCGATCTGCGATGCAACCTCGAGCGCTTCGGACGGCGAGATGCCCGCGCGCATGCGGCGGCGCAGATCCCCGCGTTGAAAGTATTCCATCGCCAGGTACGCGTGATCGTCGGCCACACCGAGCTCATAGAGGCGCACGATGTTGGGATGGCGCACGCGCTGCGCAATCTCGTATTCCTGCAGGAAGCGTGCGAACACCTGATCGATGCCGCTCTCATCTCGCCGCGAGGGAGTGACCTTGAGCACCACGAGCGTACCGGCTTTCTCGCTCTCGGCCACATACAGCTGGGACACCGAGCCGCGCGCCAGCAGCCGCGCGCGGCGATATTCCGGGATACGCGCTTCGCCAAAGCGGCGCGAATCGGTGGCCTCCGGGGAAATGCGCCAGTCGGCCAGTTCGCGCCGGTGATCGCGTCCAGCCGCCTCGAGCAGCGCAAGGAAAGGCTCGTGCTCGATACGCCCCTTGATCACCACGCCATAGGCGCCGGCGTCCATCGCACGCGCGCGCAGCTTCGCATCTTCGCTGCCGAGCATGAAGATGACGGGTGCGAACCCCGGCCGCGACCGAAGCTCATGCAGCGTCGCTATGCCATCGTCATCCTCCGAGGAGGCCGCAAGCAGCACGGCATCGTAGCCCTGGGCCAGGAATTCCGGCGGCAGCGGCCCGCGCTGCAGTGGCGGATGCGCGCTGATCTGCACCTCCGGCCACTTGCAACTCAAGTGATGCCGCAGGAGCGTGCGCACTTTAGGATCTTCTTCTACCAGCAATAGCCGCATGCGCGAGGCCCGTCTTGTTGCAGCCGCCGCACGGCGCGGCGCGCGCCTGATCGACTAATGCGAAGGCAATGGCGTGGGCGCGATCGATTCAAGGCGCGCCGACGGCCTTCAGCCCGCTGCGCATGAGCCGCTGCCGGCTTCGCTCCTCGTCGGAGCGCGCGCGTTGCAGACGATCGAGATACTCGAACGTCACATCGCCGGTCACGTACTCACCTGAGAAGCACGAGGTATCGAACTCCTCGATCTTGGCATTGTCATGCCGACAGGCGCTCACCAGATCCTCCAGATCCTGGTACACGAGCCAGTCCGCACCAATGAACTGCGCGATTTCCTCGACGTTGCGTCCGGCGGCGACCAGTTCGCTCGTAGCCGGCATGTCGATGCCGTAGACGTTCGGAAAGCGCACCGGTGGTGCCGCGGACGCGAAGTAGACTTTTTTGGCTCCGGCCTCGCGCGCCAGCTCGATGATCTGGGCCGAGGTCGTGCCGCGTACGATCGAGTCGTCCACCAGCAGTACGTTCTTGCCACGAAACTCCAGATCGATCGCGTTGAGCTTGCGCCGTACCGAGCGCTCGCGCTGCTCCTGGCCTGGCATGATGAATGTGCGTCCGATATAGCGGTTCTTGGTGAAGCCTTCGCGGTACTTGATGCCGAGCTTCTGCGCCATCTGCAGTGCGCTGGTACGGCTGGTATCCGGAATCGGGATGATCACGTCGATATCATGATCGGGATACTCGCGCAGCACCTTGCTGGCGAGCTTCTCGCCCATGCGCATGCGCGCCCGATACACCGAGATGTTGTCGAGGATCGAGTCGGGCCTGGCGAAATAGACGTATTCAAAGATGCACGGCGTGTGGCGCACGGTGGCAACGCACTGCTGAGAATGCAGGCGGCCGTGCTCATCGATGAACACCGCCTCCCCGGGCCCCACATCGCGCACGGTCTCGAACGCCGCCATATCGAGCGCGACGCTCTCGGAGGCCAGCATGTATTCGGTCCCGCGCGGCGTGCGCCTGGAGCCCAGCACCAGCGGCCGTATGCCGTTGGGATCGCGAAAGCCCAGCACCCCGTGGCCGATGACCATCACCACCACCGCGAAACCGCCCCGGCAGCGCCGGTAGACAGCGCTGGTGGCGGCAAAAATATCCGCCGGCGTCACGCGCTGCGTGCCCACGCGCTGCAATTCGGAGGCGAATACGTTCAACAGTACTTCGGAGTCGGACTCGGTATTGAGATGGCGCCGATCCTCGCGGATCAGCACTTCGGCCAGCTCCGAGGCGTTGGTCAGATTGCCGTTGTGCGCGAGGCACATGCCATAGGGGGCATTGACGAAGAACGGCTGCGCCTCGGAGGCGCTGTCGCAGCCGGCGGTCGGATAGCGTACGTGGCCGATGCCGACATGGCCCGCAAGCTCGAGCATGTGCTGCTGCTCGAATACATCGCGCACCAGTCCGGCACCCTTGCGCGAACACAGCCTGCCTTCGTGGGCCGTCGTGATGCCCGCGGCATCCTGACCGCGGTGTTGTAGCACGGTCAGCGCGTCATAGAGGCGTTGATTGACCGGAGTTGTGCCGACGATGCCGACGATGCCGCACATGTTTGGGTCTGCTACCTAAGCTGCCGTCAGCGCGCCGTTGTCAATTCCGGTCCGGTCGGTACTTTACGCTCGCCCACCAGCCCTCGCAGCACATTCGCGCCGCGTTCGGCGTAGGGAACCAGAACCGATGTGCGCCACCACGGCTCATTTTCCAGTCGCACCGCATGACACAACATCACGAGCACACCGACCATCACCAGCCCGCGTATGAATCCGAACACGCCGCCGAGGAAGCTGTCCGTGGCGGCAAATATCGACAGGCGTACGAATTGTGAGAGCAGCAGACCAATGAGAGTGCCGATCAGCAGCACCGCGAGGAAGATCACCGTGCGCGCAGCCCAGGGTCGAACGCTCTCGGCGCTGAGCGCGCCGCCCAGGTGCGATTCAATCAAGCCCGAATAAGTCCAGGCGAACCATAGACCCAGGATCCAGGTCAGCAGCCCCACGCCCTCACGCAACAGCCCGCGCAGCAGACCGGCGATACAGGCGCTCACAACCAGCGCGATGATGACGTAGTCAGCCCAGTTCATGGCGTGTGTTGGCATTGCGAAAGCGCAGATTGTAGCCTACGGGGCTTGCAGCCCGTGGGCTCAATCAACTATCGATGTCGTCAGGGCGCCTCCTACGCCCTTAGCCCGCGTGGGATTACGGCGCGACAATCGCCGCGGCAAAACCCTGCGTTCGCAGCCGCTGCTGCAGCGCCAGAGCCGCCGCGCGATCGGCCAGGCCGCCCGCGCGCACCCGATAGGGTCCCTTGCCATCGGGATTGGCCAGACTCACGGCGAAGCCCTTGGCCTGCGCCTCCTGCACGAGGCGCTGCGCATTGTCGCGTTGACTGAACAGCCCCAGCTGCACGCTCCAGCCCGCGGCAGCCACGTGCTCGAACCCCTTGGGCCGAGCCGCACTCACTGCGCCCAAGCTGGCCGCCCCTACGCTCGCAGCAGGGGCCGCATTCGCGCTGCTCGCATCGGATTTAGCCACAGCAACCCCAGACAGGCTCATGGATGAGCTCGGCGGTGCCGCCGGCTCGCTGCTGTGCTCGTCTGCACCGGAAGCATTGGCCACCGCGGTGGACTGCAGCGGTGCCGTGCGCGCCGCGCCATTGCTCAGGTCGATGGTGTAAGAGCGCAGCGGCGGCCCCTCGCCGCTGTTGCCGGCGCCGGCCGCGATGTTGCCATCCTGTCCATGAAACATCTCCGGCACCAATAGCACGATCAGCGCTACCAGTATCGCCGCGCCCGTTAGCCGCTCTTTCAGGCGATGGTCCATAGCTGCACGATTCAGTATATCCCAAGCCAGCTCAGCGCCGGCCCGACCACGTGGAATGAGCCGAGCACGACGATGCGATCGTGCGGCCGAGCGCGCTCGCGCGCCAGCGCGCAGGCTGCCTCGACGCTGTCAGCCAGCTGCACTGGCGCACGCAATGCCGGCAGGCGCTCTCGCAGCGCCTCGGCGCTCAGGCCGCGCGGCTCATCGGTAATGCTTGCGAGCAGCCAATCATCGATCACGCCATCAAGCGCGCGCGCGATCGCGGCGGCGTCCTTGCCTCGGCAAGTAGCATGGCGGCGGGCTCGTTATGCGCCACATCCAGGATCCACTCGACCTCGCCGGGCACAATCTGAAAGCGTCCGGGCAGACGCACCGCTCGCAATGCTTGCGCGACCCGCTCCCGGCAGATCTCGGGCTGCTCGATCAGCAAATAAAGCGCAGTCAAGGCGCTGGCGGCATTGTCGTACTGGATCGCCCCGTGCAACGCCGGCGCCGGCAAAGCCAGCAGGCTGCGCGTGCCGGCCAGGTAGTCCCAGCTCGCCTCGGCTTCGGCCTGCCCGTGGATGCGCACGGCGAACTCGCGCCCCGCAGTGAACAGCGGGCAACGCAGCGCCTGTGCATGCCGCCAGACACTGTCTGGCATCTGCGCCTCGCCGATGACGACCGGCTGCTGGGCGCGAAAGATGCCCGCCTTCTCGGCGCCGATCTGCTCGAGCGTATCGCCGAGCCAGTCGCGATGATCAAAGCCCACTGAGCACAGCAGCGCGACGTCCGCATCGATGATGTTGGTCGCATCCAGCCGCCCGCCCAGTCCCACCTCGAGCACGATCGCATCGACGGCCGCTTCGCGAAACACATCCAGCGCGGCCAGCGTGCTGTACTCGAAGAAGGTCAGGCTGACCTCGGCGCGCGCCGCCTCGATGCGCTCGAATGCGCTCAGCAGTGCACTGTCCTCGACCGCGACGCTGTCGACTTGCACACGCTCGTTGTAGCGCACCAGGTGCGGGGAGGTGAACAATCCCACCCGCATATCGCAGGCACGCAACAGCTCGGCCAGGAAGCTGGCCGTCGAGCCCTTGCCATTGGTGCCCCCGACGATGGCGACCGGGCAGCGCTTATCGAGCAATGCCAGGCGCGCGGCCACTGTGCGCACGCGCTCGAGCCCGAGCTCAATAGTCGTCCGGTGCGCGCTCTGCTGATACGCCAGCGCCTCGGCCAGCGTGCGGTAGCGCACCCTTTAGGCCGCTTGCAGGGGCGGACGCTGCTGCAGCAAACGCAATAGCTGTGCGATGCGATCGCGCATTTCGCGCCGATCCAGTATCAGATCCAGGCCGCCATGCTCGAGCAGAAACTCGCTGCGCTGGAAGCCCTCCGGCAGTGTCTCGCGCACGGTCTGCTGGATCACCCTTGGGCCGGCAAAGCCGATCAGTGCGCGCGGCTCGGCAATGTTCAGATCCCCCAGCATCGCCAGGCTCGCCGACACCCCGCCAGTGGTCGGATCGGTCATGACCGAGACGAACGGCAGACCCGCTCGCGCCAGCTTAGCCAGCGCGGCGCTGGTCTTGGCCATCTGCAATAGCGAGAGCAGCGCCTCCTGCATGCGCGCGCCGCCCGTGGCCGAGAAGCACACCAGGGCGCAGCGATGCTCGATGCAGTACTCGGCCGCGCGCCGGAAGCGCTCTCCGACCACCGAGCCCATCGAGCCGCCCAGGAATTGGAACTCGAAGGCGCAGGCCACGGCCGGCTCGCCATGCAGATTTCCGGCCAGCGCGATCAGCGCATCCTGCTCGCGCGTGGTCTTCTGCGCCTGGGAGAGACGGTCGCGGTAGCGCTTGCTGTCCTTGAACTTGAGCGGATCCTCGGGTCTGACGCGCTCGCCGATCTCGCTGATGGGCTCCGGGTCGAGGAAAGCGCGCAGGCGCTCGCGTGCGCCGATGCGCATGTGATGGCTGCACTTGGGGCACACGTTCAGATTGCGCTCGAGCTCGGCACGATAGAGCACCGCATCGCAGGCTGGGCATTTGATCCACAGCCCCTCGGGCACCGAGCGCGAGCGCCGCTCGGTCTTGATCCGCGATGGCACGATCTTTTCGAACCAGGACATCGACGCCGACCTCAAATACCGCCGCAATCCGGGGGTCCGATCATAGCTGAATCGGCCGTGCCTTCGGGCTCAGGCAGGCCGAACTGGGGTGGGTAGTCGACCCGCCAGAGGTACAGCCCCACGGCTGCTGCGGTTGCCTCTCCCTGGCTGCGCTGCCGTGACTCGAGCTGCATACGGGCCCGCTCGGGTGGCACGCGCTGCAGGCCAATGGCGAGCAGCAGCCCCACGATATTGCGCGCCATGTGGTGCAGAAAGGCATTGGCAGTAATATCGATTGCAAGCCAATCCCCGGAGCGCCGCAAGCGCAGCGCCTGTATCTGGCGCACCGTTGAGCGCGCCTGGCACTCTGCGGAACGAAAGGCGCTGAAATCGTGCTCACCAATCAGCGCGCTCGCCCCCTGCTCCATGGCCGGCAGATCCAGCGGCCGGTGTACCGTCAGTGCGCGCCCGCAGGCCAGTGCCGAGCGCGTACGGCGATTGAGGATCAGGTAGCGATAGCTGCGCGCCAGCGCGCTGTAGCGCGCATGAAAATGCCCGGGCACCTGACGGGCCCAGCGCAGACTGATGTCGCGCGCCAGATAGGTATTGGTGCCGAGCAGCCACGCCTGCGCGCCACGCTGTGCGCTGGTGTCGAAGTGAACGACCTGGCCGCGTGCGTGCACCCCCGCATCGGTGCGGCCGGCGCAAATCAAGGCGACGGGTTCATTGGCTATACGACTGAGCGCGCGCTGCAGCGCATCCTGCACGCTCGCAGCCCCGTTCTGGACCTGCCAGCCGCAGTAGGCGCCGCCCTCGTACTCGACGCCGACGGCGATGCGGCGACGCATGGCCTTAGGGCGGTCGGATCAGCCCGGCAAGGTATCCATCAGGCGCCGGGCTTCCTGTTTCTGCGACACCGAGCCTTCGAGCAGAACCTCCGAGAGGATGCTGCGCGCGCCCTCCGGGTCGCCCATGTCCATGTAGGCGCGGGCCAGATCCAGTTTTGTGCCCACCTCGCTCATCGTGGCCGGCTCCAGTTCCGGCAGCGGCACGTCCTCGGCCATGATGCGTTGCGTTTGCACGAAAGTGCCCTCGTTACTAACAGGTGGGCCCACGTCCAGATCCAGGCCATTGGCATCCAGCTGTGAGGCGGATAGCTTGGTATCGCCGAGGTCCAGGTCCAGGTCATCGGCATTGAGCGCTTCGAGCTCCCCGGTCGCGCGGGTATCATCGCTCTCGCTCGAGCTGAAGCGCGGCGAGAGCTGGGTCACCACTTCAGTCGGTGCCTCATTTGCCGGCCTGGCTGCCGCACCGCCGGGCGCCATGGCGCTGGTAAAGTCGGTATCGGTAAACAGCCACGTACCCGAATCGGTCGGTGCCGCAGCCGCCACAGTCTCATCCGCTGAGCTCCCGCGCTCAGTATCGGCGCTCGCCATAAGGCGGCGCGTGTCCTCATCCAGACCGGCGAGCATCGTCGGGGCATCAGCCGCACTGGGCAGCGCGACCTCCTCGCCGGTGTTGTCCATCGGGCCCAGGTCGAGCCCAAGGTCCTGCAGTTCAAGTTCCGCGGTCTGCTCTGTGCCCACCATGCCGCCGCGAGTCGCGGCATCCAGCTTCTGGCGTATGGTCGGGTGCTCACCGGCCTCCAGCTGTGGCTGCTGCACCGTATCGGCGTCCGGATCGGACAGCGGCGCCCCGGCGGGCTGTCCCGTGACGGTGCTGCTGGTGCGCTTGGTTCCTGGCATCTCGCGCGTCGAGCCCGTGGTTTCGTTGCCGCGCTCGGCATCATCGAAGACGAAATCCACGCCCGATTCACCGCCTGTGGTGTTCTCCCCGGTCGTCTCCGTATCGCCCAGGGCCGCTCCCAGATCCAGATCAACCCCGTGCGGCGCACTGACGGTGGGCTCGCCCATCAGATCAAAGTCGATTCGATTCTGGCCGCCCTCGAGATTGAGGTCGACGCCGCCACTGGCAGCGCCCGGGAGGGCGCCCGAACTGGCGAACAGCGCATCATCGGGCGCGATCTGGCGCCCCATGATCACGATCTTTTCCCATTCACCGGGCAGCGCCTGCGCGCGCGTGGCGGCCAGGTCGCGAGCGCTGCTCAGGAAGCGCTCCTTGTTGCCCCAGACGAAGAACACCTCGAGCAGTTTGAGCTTCAGATCGCGCCGCGCCGGCTCACGGCTGATCGCGATCTGCACCAGATCGGCGGCCTGATCGTACAGGCCATAGGCCATGTGGAAATCCGCCTCCGCGAGCGGATCGCCCTGATCGAGCGCAACCGGGGCTGTGCCCGTGACATGCTCATCGATCGCGACATGCTGTCCGGTCGTCGAGGCTCTATCGGCGAGCGCCGCCGGCTGCTCGTGCACGCCGGACTCCTCGACGCGGTAGGACTGTTCCTGACCCGCAGGCGCTAGCGCCCGCAGCGGCATCGTGTCACTGGTGCGCGTACTGGACGGCTCGGTCGAATCGAATGCGGGCTGCGCCAGGCGGCCCAGCGAGCGGTCGAATGCATCTTCCTGGCGAGCGCGCACCGCGCGCAGCACCAGCAGAATGATCAGCACAACCACCAGTGCTGCGGGCAAATACCAATATTGCTCCAGCAGATCGATCAGCGAATTGCCACGTTCGGGCGCGGGCGGGGTGACCTTGGACGGTGCACGCGCGGCGGGCACCGGCGCGGCGGGGCTGGGCGCGGCAGTGCTCGGGGTCGCAGCTGGCGCCGTGGCATTGGGGGCTGCGCGCGCCTGCAGCGCCGCGAGCTCCGCATTTTTGAGCTGCAGCAGGCGCTGCGACTCGGCCAATTGCGATTCGACCTGAGTGAGCCGCTGTTGCAGCTCGGCCGTAGCAGCAGCGCTGGCCGCCGCGGCGGCGCCGCTCGGCGCTGC
>JBEKWD010000080.1:0-8510 GCA_049513435.1 Steroidobacteraceae bacterium
ACGCCCTCGCCCGATACGTCACGCGTGATCGAGGGGTTGTCGGACTTTCGCGAGATCTTGTCAATCTCGTCGATATAGACGATTCCAGTCTGCGCCTTCTCGACATCGTAGTCGCATTTCTGCAGCAGCTTCTGAATGATGTTCTCGACGTCTTCACCGACGTAGCCCGCCTCGGTTAAGGTCGTGGCATCGGCGATCGTGAAGGGTACGTTGAGCAGCCGCGCCAGGGTCTCGGCCAATAGCGTCTTGCCGCAGCCGGTCGGACCGATCAGCAGGATGTTGCTCTTGGCCAGCTCGACCTCATCCTTCACGCGGGCGCTGCCGCGAGTCTGAAGTCGTTTGTAGTGATTGTAGACGGCGACCGACAAGACCTTCTTGGCGCGGTCCTGGCCGATCACGTAGTCATCCAGGACCTTGCGGATCTCGTGCGGCTTGGGCAGCTTGTCGCGCGCGCGGTCAGCCCGGTCCTCGAGCTCCTCGCGGATTATGTCGTTACACAGCTCGACGCATTCGTCGCAGACGAAGACCGAGGGGCCGGCAATGAGCTTGCGCACCTCGTGCTGGCTTTTGCCGCAGAACGAGCAGTACAGCAGCTTGCCGTCGTCGGTACGCCCACGCGGATCGTCACTCATCGGCACGCACCTCTACCGGTATGACCGGCGATCGGGCACAAGATTCGCTCTCAAGCATCTCTATATAGCATGGTGCAGACCGCCGACGCAAAGAACTGCGTCACCCGCAAGGCCTTGTTATATCGTGTTTTTGCGCCGTTCATCACGCCTTGAGTGGCGCTGGAACTAGCTCGCCGCGCTTTTCCAGTATCTTGTCAATTAGGCCGTAGGCGATGGCGTCCGCCCCGTCCATGAAATTATCCCGATCGGTATCGGTTTTGATCTTCTCCACGCTCTGGCCCGTGTGCTTGGCCAGAATGCGGTTGAGTCGGTCGCGCGTGCCGAGCATCTCGCGGGCGTGAATTTCCATATCCGCAGCCTGGCCCTGAAAGCCACCCAGGGGCTGGTGCACCATGATGCGCGAGTGAGGCAGCGCAAAGCGCTTGCCCTTGGCCCCGCCGGTGAGCAGGATCGCGCCCATGCTGGCCGCCTGGCCGATGCAGATAGTGCTCACATCGGGCTTGATGAACTGCATGGTGTCGTAGATGGCGAGCCCCGCGCTCACCACGCCGCCCGGGGAATTGATGTAGAGCGCCACGTCCTTGTCGGGGTTCTCGGATTCGAGAAACAGCATCTGCGCGACCACAACGTTAGCCATGTAATCATCGACCGCGCCGACGATGAAGATCACGCGCTCTTTGAGTAGTCGCGAATAAATGTCGTATGAGCGCTCGCCGCGTGAGGTTTGCTCGACGACGATGGGAACCAGATTCAAGCCGCGTTCGTTCATTGCCCTGTATCCTGCGTGATAGACGCCTAATGTGTCAGTGGTTCTGACCGAAGCCGGTCAGCGCCTGGAATGTGGAGGGTTGGTCCAAGACTTTGACCTGCGAGAGCGCCCAGTCAAGCGCCTGCTCTTCGAGCACCGCTGATTCGAGTTGCTCCATCGCTTCACGACTGGCCAGATACTGCCGCCGCAGCCCCTGCGGATCCGGATGCGAGGCGGTAACCGCCTCGAGCCGCTGCTCGACGCGCGCACGGTCGAGCTTGATGCCCTGCGCTCGCACGATCTCGCCGATCAGCAGACCCAGTGCCACGCGCCGGCGCGCGCTGGCCTCAACGACATCGCGCGCGGGTGCGAGCTTGGGGTCCTCGGTGCCCAGCCGGCGCATCGCCTGCACCTGCAACTCGCGGATCTGTGACTCGACCATGTTCTGCGGCAGCTCGAGCGGATTGTCGCGATACAGCGCGTCGAACAATTGTTCGCGCACCCGGGCACGTATCGCCTCGTTGAGTTCGCGCTCCATGCTGAGCCGGACCTCACTGCGCAGCTCGGGCACGCCACCCTGCTGCACACCGAAGGCTTTTGCGAACTCCTCATCGATCGGCGGCAGGCTGCGCTGCTCGACCTTGGTGAGTTTCAGCTCGAATTCAGCCACCTTACCGGCCACCGCCTTGGCGCCATAATCATCGGGAAAACGGGCCGGGACGCTGCGTGTATCGCCCACGTTCATGCCCAGCAGCGCCTGCTCGAGCTCGGGCAGGATGCGGTGCGCACCGATCGTGACCGTGAGCCCATCGCCCTTGCCGCCCGGAAATACCTCGCCATCGATGCGGCCAACATAATCAACACTCACCCGATCCCCGTCCTGCGCGGCTCGCTCGACTTCGCTGTACAGCGGGCGCTGGGTGCGCATGCTCTCGAGCATCGCGTCGAGGTCCTGCTCGCCGATCGTGGCACTCGGCCGCTCGACAACAATCGCGTCGAGCGCGCGCACCGCCACTTCCGGCAGCACCTCAAAGATGGCCGCGTAGCGCAGCTCCGTACCCGGTGCCATCGCGATCGGCTCGATACGCGGGCCGCCGGCGGGGCGCAGTTTGTGCTGGCTGACTGCCTCGGCGAAGGTGCTCTGCATGAGCTCGCTGACCGCCTCGGCGTGTACCTGGTTGCCGAACTGCTGGCGCACCACCGCATAAGGGACCTTACCCGGGCGAAAGCCTTTGATGCGTGCGGTGCGTGCCAGGCGTTTGAGGCGCGCATCGACTTCCACGGCAACGCGCTCGCCCGGCACCGCCACCTCGAGCCGTCGCTCCAGACCCTTGGTTGTCGTCACCGAAGCCTGCATCGTGCCGTTTCCCATCTTGAATCGCCCGCGCGTTCGAGCAGAATGCGAAAGGAGAGACTCGAACTCTCACGGGTTGCCCCACTGGCTCCTAAGGCCAGCGCGTCTACCATTCCGCCACTTTCGCGCGCTCGGCGGGACTGGCAATTATACCGAAGATTGCCACCCACCGCGGGTAGCAGGGCCGTGCCATACTCGCACCTGTGTACCCACGATACCCGGTCTGGAGCACTCGCGACTCGCTGCGCGCGGTCAGGCGTCTGAGTGTTTTGTGCGCTTGCGGCCTGATGCTGAGCCTGAGTGCTTGCGAGGACATTTCGTGGCCGTTCCACCGTGACAGCGCGCCGGCGGCGCCGGTGGCGAGCTCCGGAGGAGATGCTGCCGCCGATAAGACAGCCCAATGCGCGAGTATTCGCGCTCAAATAAGAAGCAACGAGGAGTCCCAGCGCGAAGCACCCGCCACCAGCGTGTCGGCCAATATTGTCGAGTCCTCGCAGGCAAGGGCTCAGAAACACATTGACGACCTGCAAGCGCAGTACGACGACCTCGACTGCCCCGACGAAAGCGCGACGGATACGCCGTCGAGACTGCCGCCAATACAGCCGGCACCGGGCGGTAATACTCCCTGAGGCCTTGATGTCACGGCTCACGATCTGCGCTTAAGTTATTGTTTTTACTAGCGCTGTAGCCCAGACGATTCATCATGCCGAGCGACCCGCACGCACGTGTAGGATGAATTGGGTGATAACGAACCGATTGCTGCCCCGGCTACGCGCTGCCACCTATGCGCTGCGCGGCGGCTTCCTGGTGCGGCCGCTGGTGATGGCACTCGCGCTCGGCCTCATCGGTGGCCTGCTGTCGTGGCTCGAACAGGCATTTCCTGCACTCAGTGCCTGGGTGCCCACCTGGCTATTCCCTTCTCGGGCCGATCCACAGGTGGCCCAGATCATTCTGGCGACGATCGCCGCCTCGATCATGACCGTCGTCTCGATCGTCTTCGCCATCCTGCTGATGACACTGACGCTCGCCTCGATGCAGTTCTCCCCGCGCATCCTGCTGAGCTTCGTGCGCGACCGCGTAACACAGCGCACGCTTGGCATCTTTCTGGGCACCTTCGTCTACTGCATGGCCGCATTGCCCGCGGCACACTCCTATCCACACCCCTTCGCCCCGGTTGCCACCGTCGTTTGTGGCATGTTTCTCGCCGTGACCTGCGTTGCCTGGCTGATCTTCTTCATTCATCACATTTCGCAAGCCATCAGTGTCAATCACATGGTCGATCGAATCGCGCGTGAGACCGAAGAAGTCATCGATGACGTCATGCCGGACTCCGCCCGCTACGCCTACGCGCCCGAAAGCGTCCCCTACGATAACAGCCGGCCCGAGACCCTGGTCGGGAGCGCTATCTCCGGCTACATCCGCTACGTCGACGTCAAACACCTGCTGCATGTTGCGCACTCATACAAGCTGCGCGTGCGCATGTTGCGCCGGATCGGGCACTTCGTGCCTGCGGGCGTCGCGTTGTTCGGAGTCTCGCCCGGGGAGCGCCTCGATCCGGAGCTCGCCCACGACTTGCGCGCCGCGTTCGATATCGGACCGACGCGAACGTTGCAGCAGGACGTTGAATTCGGCGTCATTCAGATCGTCGATATCGCGCTGAAGGCAATTTCCTCGGCGGTCAACGACCCGAGCACCGCAATCACCTGTGTCGATCAGCTCGCAAGGATCCTGATTCGATTCGTAAGCCGTAACGCTCCGGTCGCGCTGCTTTGCGAGCCACCGCACGTCGTGCGCGTCATCATTCCGTGGATCGGAGTCGAGAGTCTGCTCGATACGGCCTTTGAGCAGATCCGCCACTATTCGGCCGCAGATATAGCAGTCAGCCTGCGCCTGTTGCGTGCCCTCGACGACATCGCCTCCACTAGCGAGGACCCGCGCATCATCGAGTCGCTCGCAGCCCGCGGCCGGCGCATCCTCGCCGGTTGCGCCGAGCGACTGCATGCAGACCAAATCGAAAAGCTGCGCGAGCGAGTCGGCGTGTTGGAAGCCCGCACCAATCCGCTCGAAGCGCTGAGCGCAAGTCGAGCGCTCGTGCCCTAGAGCCGCCCGCTGTTCAAATCTCGAACTCGACGCCAATCTCCATGAGCTGCGCGGTAGGAATGTTGAAGTAGTAGGCCGGGTGCTGAGCATTATGATGCATGAAGGCGAAGATCGTCTCGCGCCAGCGCGACATGCCGGCCTGTCGGCCCTCAGGAATGATGGTCTCGTGACCGGTGAAGTAGGTCACTTGCCTTAGATCGCATGCGGGTATTTGCCCGCACTCGATAGCACATCGCAATCCTTGTGGCACGTCGGCTTTTTCCATGAAGCCGATTCGCAGTTCCAGGCGCGTAATGTCGTCGGAAATCGGGGTGACCTTGACGCGCTCCGTGTCGGGTACGCGTGGCGTTTCGGTAAAGTGAACCGCAACCAGGTACACCTTTTCATGCAGCACGTGATTGAGCTTGAGGTTGAGCGTGAGCGGCAGCGGCACGCCCTGCGCCATGCGACCGAGCACGATGGCCGTGCCTGGGATGCGATGCGGTGGATGGGCTTTGATATCCGCAATGAATTGCTGCACCTTCTCGCGAATGTGCAGGCGCGCCTTTTCCATGATTTGCTGCCCCTTGCGCCAGGTGAGCATGAGGAACGCAATGAGGAAGGAGATCAGCAGCGGAAACCAGCCGCCGTCGAGCACCTTAGTTGAAGTCGATGCCACAAACAGCACATCCACGGCAAGCAGACTACCGTTCACGGATAGGACGAGAAATGGTTTGACCTTCCAATGCAGTGCGACAAATGTGGCCATGAGCGTGGTGATGGCCATCAGCATCGATACGGCGATTCCGAATGCGCCCGCCAATGCTGCCGAGGAACCGAATGCGATCACTGCGGTCAGCGTGCCGATCGCGAGCGCCCAATTCACGAGGGGAACATAGATTTGCCCGATCTCGTGCCCGGCCGTGTGTATGACCCTCAAGCGCGGCAGAAATCCAAGCTGAATAGCCTGACGCGTGAGTGAAAAAGCGCCCGAGATGATGGCCTGCGAGGCGATGATAGTCGCGAGCGTGGCCAGAACCACCAGCGGGTAGTGCGACCATTGCGGAGCCAGCAGAAAGAAGGAATTCTCTATCGCCGCCGGATCGGCCAGCAGCAGACCGCCCTGACCGAAATAGTTCAGCGTCAAGGCTGGCAGCGCGACGGCGAACCAGGCGAGTCGAATCGGCAACGGACCGAAGTGGCCCATGTCGGCATAGAAAGCCTCCCCGCCCGTGACCGCAAGGAACGCCCCGCCGATCACGGCCAGAGATAAAGGCCCGGCATGGATCAGATAGGTGATGGCGGGCAGCGGACTGAGCGCGGCGAGTATGGCGGGCCCGCGCGCGATTCCGGCGATGCCAAGAAAGCCGATCACGATGAACCAGACCAGCATGACCGGTCCGAACAAGCCGCCAACCCAGGCCGTTCCCTTGCGCTGAATAGCGAATAGCCCGATGAGGATCGACACGGTCACCGGAACGATGTAGGGCTGCAGCTGCGGCGCATCGACCTTGACGCCTTCGATCGCGCTGAGCACCGAAATTGCCGGCGTGATGGTCCCATCGCCGTAGAGCAATGTGGCCCCGATCAGGCCCACGACGACCATGATGGCGCGCCGTCGGCTCTCTTTTGCCCGACGTGGACTCACCAGAGCCAGCAGCGCCAGGATCCCACCTTCACCGTGATTGTTGGCCTGCATGATCAGGATGGCGTACTTGATCGAGATCACGATGATCAACGACCAGAAGATCAACGAGACAATACCGAGCACCGCTTGCGGCGAGATCGCGCCTGCCGGGCTCGCAATTTTTGTCGCAACCTGCAACGTGTAGAGCGGGCTGGTGCCGATGTCGCCGAATACGACACCCATGCACGCCAGCGCCGCATATGGCAGCGCGCCGCCCAGGCGTTTGCGAGCGCCGTCCTTTGAAATCACTGCAGCGGACATGCTCTGGCGCTCCTGGTGAACACGCAAAGTTATGGTGGCCGCGAGTCTCGGCGCAAGCGCGGTGGCATCACGGGCGATCGCAAACCAGATTTATAAAAAAGATCATATTACTATCGTAATATATTGTTTAATAAAGAATTATTAGTTTGCGTCGAGCAGCTGCCGCCGCCGCAGTTCGATGTCTCCGACATTACCGCCACGGCCGCCCGCGGTTCAATTCTTGAGTTTGTAACCGGTCTTGAATATCCAGCTCACAGCGGCTACGCACACCGCCAGAAAGCCCAAGGTCGCGCCAGCGCTTGCCACCACATTCACATCCGACACGCCGAAGAAACTCCAGCGAAAGCCGCTGATCAGATAGACCACGGGATTAAACAGCGTGATTTTCTGCCACAGGGGCGGCAGCATGGTGATCGAATAGAAGGCGCCGCCCAGGAAGGTCAGCGGCGTCAGGACCATCAGAGGAATGATCTGCAGCTGCTCAAAGCTATCAGCCCACACACCGATGATGAAACCGAACAGACTGAAGCTCACTGCTGTGAGGATCAGAAAGGCAGCCATCCATCCCGGGTGCGCGATGCCGTAGGGTACGAACAGACGCGCGGTGAGCAAGATCAGAATCCCGAGCATGACGGATTTCGTGGCCGCGGCACCGACGTATCCAAGCAGTACTTCGACGTACGACACCGGCGCCGACAGCAGTTCGAAGATAGTACCGGACCATTTCGGCAAGTAGATGCCGAACGAGGCGTTCGAGACACTCTCACTCAGAATCGCCAGCATCATGAGGCCGGGGACGATGAACGCCCCATACCTGACGCCATCGACGACCCCCATACGCGCGCCGATTGCGGAACCGAATACGACGAAGTAGAGCGAGGTCGACAAGACCGGTGAGGCTATGCTTTGCATGAGAGTACGAAATGTTCGGGCCATCTCGAAACGATAGATGGCGCGGACCGCGTGCACGTTCATGGTCGCGTACTGACGAGGCTGACGAAAATGTCTTCCAGCGAACTCTCACTCGAATGCAGGTCCTTGACATCGATATGCAGCTCACTGAGTCGCTTCAGCAGCGTCGGAATGCCGGTTTCCCGGCTGTGAGCGTCGAACGTGAACACGAGCGCGTGTCCGTTGTCGGACAATTCGAGTGGGAATTCTGCGAGCCCCGCCGGTAGCTCGGGTAGTGCTCGCTGCAATTGCAAGGTCAACTGCTTCTTGCCGAGTTTTCGCATCAGTACGGTCTTGTCTTCGACAACGATCAGCTCTCCTTTGTTGATCACGCCAATTCGATCGGCCATTTCCTCGGCTTCCTCGATGTAATGCGTGGTCAGAATGATCGTAACGCCGCTGTCGCGCAGGCCGCGCACCATGTGCCACATATCACGGCGTAACTCTACGTCGACACCGGCCGTGGGCTCATCGAGGAACAGGATCTTGGGCTCATGCGAGAGGGCCTTGGCGATCATCACGCGCCGCTTCATTCCTCCCGAAAGCGTCATGATCTTGGCGTCTTTCTTGTCCCACAGCGACAACTGCCGCAGTACCCGTTCGCAATGCGCCGAATTGGGCGGCAAGCCGAACAGCCCGCGACTGAAAGTGACCGTGGCCCAGACGCTTTCGAACGCGTCCGTGTGAAGCTCCTGCGGCACCAGGCCGATCTTGCTGCGGGCGGCACGGAAGTCCTTGACGATGTCGTGACCGTCCGCGATGACGCTACCGGCCGTTGCCGTGACGATACCGCAGATG
>JBEKWD010000081.1:0-8500 GCA_049513435.1 Steroidobacteraceae bacterium
TTCATGGTCGATTGCGCCGTCATTCTCAACCACACCGTGGTGCAGGGCGTCTCCCAGCGCAATCTGCGCGTGCAGAAGTATCGCGGCACGAGTTTCGATGAGAATCAATCCCCATTCGTCATTGGCAGCCGTGGAATCGAAGTCGCCGTCGCGCGCACGAGCGCGCGCGCTCACGTCAGCGTTACCAACGAGCGCGTCTCGAGCGGCGTGGAGCGCTTGGACACAATGCTGGGAGGCGGATATTACCGTGGCGCCAGCGTGCTCATTACCGGATTTCCCGGCACGGCTAAAACCACACTGAGCGGCGCCTTTGCAGCGGCGGCCTGCCGACGCGGTGAGCGCACCATGTTCGTTAGTTGTGATTCGGATGGGGCCGAGGTGGTCCGGAATCTTGCGTCGGTAGACATAGGACTTGATCGCTACGTCAAGAACGGATGTCTGCGCATGGTCTCCGGCCGCACCATCATCGGCAGCGCAGAAACCTTTCTCGTACGCATCAAGACGCTCGCGACGGAGCATAGGGCGCGCTGTATCGTGATCGATCCGGTGTCCACCTTATCCAGTTCGGGCAACGAGCTGACCGCCTACGGCGTCGCAGAGCGATTGATCGACTGGTCCAAGGCGATGGGCACCACCTTGGTGTGCACGAGTCTGCTCGATGAGGTCTCAAGCCAGGCGGCAACGAGTTCGCCGCTGCAGATCTCAAAAATGGCGGACACCTGGATCCATCTAAACTACTTGGTACAGGCCGGCGAGCGCAACCGGGGCATGTCCATTATTAAATCACGCGGCACAGCCCATTCCAACCAAGTGCGTGAGCTAATCCTCAGCGATGCGGGCGTAACGGTAACAGATACCTACACCGCCGGCGGCGAGGTATTGATGGGAACACTGCGCTGGGAAAAGGAGAGCGCCGAGCGCGGCGCAAAGGACATGGCCGAAGTTGCCGGAAGAGTCAAGCGCGTCAGGCTCGACGCCGAGGAGGCCGAGCTCGAGGTGCGGCTAAAGGCGCTGCAGGTAGAGCTTGAAGCCAAGCAGGTCGAGAAGGCTCTGCTCGTAACTACTACAGAGAGTCGCGAAGGCGTGCTGTTACAAGGCCGCTCGCGCATGCGGGAGTTGCGCGGCGCCGATACGGCCATTCCGAGACAGAAATAGTCTCGCCATGAGTCGCGGCGCACTCTATCGATTTCGGCTGTATGTCGCGGGCGACGCGCAGAACTCCGCGCAGGCAATTGCCAACCTCGAGGCCCTTTGCCGGGAACACCTGCCCGACCGACACACCATCGAAATTGTGGATGTCTTCCGACAGCCCGAACGCGCTCTGGCAGAGAGCATTTTCATGACCCCGACCCTGGTCAAGTTACTGCCGCTCCCTGTGCGAACGATCGTCGGCACATTGAGCCAGACTCAACCCGTGTTGCACGCTTTGGGATTGGGAACGCTCAGCGTATGAATGCGCAGACGTCGCCCTTTCCGGCCGACACAACCAACGAAGTGCTCGGCCTGATTCAAGCGCTGCACAAGGCAGAACAGCGCCTGGAGCAGCTGACGGCAGGCGAGGTGGACACCGTGGCAGACCGCGGCGGTCGCACGCTGTTGTTACGCCGCGCCCAAGACCGGCTGCGTCACAGTACGGCGGCCAAGCAGACTGCCATCCTCAACGCACTACCCGCGCACATAGCCTTGCTCGATGCACGCGGCGTCATCGTTTCCGCGAACGAGGCCTGGCGCTGCTATGGCGGTGCCGACGTGCTCGAAGGCCCGGGTTACGCGCTCGGGATCAACTATGTCGAGATCTGTGACAACAGAGCCGCCGATGACTCATCTGAGGGACGACAAGTAGCCGCCGGTATTCGCTCAGTGTTGGCGGGCACGGCAAAAGGGTTTTCAGTCGAGTACGCCCGCGATTCGGCGACGGAGCAGCGCGTATACCTGCTGACGGTCACGTCGCTTGGAGACGACGCCTCGAATGGCGCCGTGGTGATGCTCTTGGACGTTACGGCGCAGAGGCTGAACGAAGGCACTCTGCGTGTCAGCGAACTGCGCTTTCGCCAGATGGCGGAGAGCATTCGCGACGTGTTTTTTCTTCGAAGTATCGACAGTACCCATATTTATTATGTGAGCCCGGCCTACGAGAGGATCTGGGGCCGTACCTGCGAAAGTCTGTATCTAAATCCGGCGTCATGGCTCGACGCGATCCATCCGGATGATCGCGAGCACGCACTTCTACATTTCGCCAAGAACGAGAAATCTGAGTTTGATACCGAGTTTCGCATCGTGCGCCTCGACGGCGGGGTGCGTTGGATCAACGCTCGAGGCGCTCCGATTCTGGATGATGCCGGTCAACCCTATCGGACCGCTGGCGTCATCTCGGATATCACCGAGCGTAAGCAGGCGGATATCAGGATCGAGCATCTGAACCGCGTTTATGCGGTGCTCAGTCAGATTTCCGCTCTGAGTGTCAGGGTAGAAGACCGCGGCGAGCTGTTCCGGGAGGCTTGCCGCATCGCGGTCGAAGCCGGAGCGTTCAGAATGGCCTGGATTGGTGTGGTCAATCGGCAGACCCTGGAGGGCAACGTAGTTGCCTGGCATGGCGGCGAAGAAGGCTACATCGAGCGAATCAAGCTGACGCTAAAGGCTGACACCCCCGATAGCGAGCGGCCAGCCTGTCGAGCATTGCGATTGTTGAAACCCATCATCTGCAACGATATCGCGACGGACCCATCCATCGCAGAGCTCCGGGAAGAACTGCTGGATCGCGGGCATAAGTCGCTAGGATGCTTTCCGTTGACGGTAGCTGGACGGCCAGATGCCGTCCTCACACTGTTCGCGGCGGAGGCTCACGCCTTCAACGAGGAGGAAATGCGACTCCTTCTGGAACTTACCCGCAACATCTCCTTCGCGCTTGATCATCTGGACAAGCGGGAGCGGCTGGATTACCTGGCTTATTACGACGAGCTGACCGGCCTGGCCAATCGCAGCCTCTTTCTGGAGCGGGTAGCGCAGCATACGCGCAGCGCTCTGCACGGCGGCTATAGACTCGCCTTGGGTCTGATCGACTTGGAGCGATTCAAGAACATCAACTTGAGTCTTGGCCGACCGGTCGGCGACCTGCTGCTAAAGCAAGTCGCGCACTGGCTGACATCCAACCTGGGTAACGCCAACCTGTTGGCAAGGGTCGGGCCAGATCACTTCGCCGTGGTATTTCCGGAAGTGAAGCGCGAAAGAGACCTGGAGCGGCACATCGAGCAATCGATGGAGGCGTTTAGTAGGCATCCATTCAGTCTCAATGAGGCTGTGTTTCATGTTGCCGCCAAGATCGGAGTAGCCCTATTTCCGGATGATGCTTCAGACGCTGACGCTCTGTTTAAAAATGCCGAAATCGCGCTCAGAAAGGCGAAGGTCGCCGGCGATCGATACCTGCTTTACGCGCAAAAGATGACCACAACCGTAACGGGCAGGCTCAACCTGGAAACTAAGCTGCGCGACGCGATCGACAGGGAAGAATTCGTACTGCACTACCAGCCCAAGGTGAGCCTGCTGAACGGTAAGCTCACCGGTGCCGAGGCTTTGATCCGGTGGAATGATCCGAAAACCGGGTTGGTGCAGCCGGGAGAGTTCATTTCCATCCTTGAAGACACCGGACTGATCCACGAAGTCGGGCGCTGGGCATTACATAGGGCCATCCAGGATCATTTGCATTGGCGCGCGGCAGGGCTGCCCGCTACCCGTATTGCGGTTAACGTGTCGGCGCTGCAGCTGCGCAGTCGTAGTTTCATCGATGAGCTCAGACAGGCCATTGAAGTTGACGCGCATGCGGCCGCTGGGCTGGAACTGGAGATCACCGAAGGCCTGATCATGGAGGACGTCAAGCTTAGTACTGCCAGCCTGAAGGCGATCCGGGCAATGGGCGTAAGCGTTGCAATCGATGACTTTGGGACCGGCTTCTCGTCACTGAGTTACCTATCCAAGCTTCCGGTGGATACGCTGAAGATCGATCGCTCATTTGTGAACGACATGACGAATACACAGCAGGGGCTGCTGCTGGTATCCACGATCATTACTCTGGCCCATTCGTTGAAGCTCAAGGTGGTAGCGGAGGGCGTCGAAACCGCGGTGCAGTCCGACTTGCTCCGGACGCTTGGCTGCGACGAAATGCAGGGCTATTTTTTCAGCAAACCAGTGCCCAGAGAGATCTTCGCAGAGATCTTCTTGACTTCGCGCCTGACCGCGTAAACTTCCTACCGGTCACTGTCTGATGAGAACCAGAGCGTTTACTTGTAAGTGTTCAGGTACGCGATGACGTCGTCGGCGTCACTGGCAACCGCGAAGCCGGAGAATGGCATGTGATTGCCTTTTACCTTAGCCTGCGGATCCCGCAAATAATCGCGGAGATTTGAGTCGTCCCAGACAATACCGGAGCGCATCATCGCGTTGGAATATCGGAAATCTTCCAGCGATCCGGCCTTGCGCCCAACCACGCCTTTGAGACTCGGTCCGAGTGCATCCGAGTGCTCCGTATGGCAGGCAAGGCAGGCGGTGAACAATTCTTTGCCGTGAATTGCGTCCGCGGCAAACGCCGGCACACTTAGAAAAAGGCTAGCTATAGCCCCCTGACAAACCCTACGCATCGCTCTTTCTCTGGTTTACGCATGCACTAGCGGCCCTGGGTTCTTCAGATAATCCTTCCTGATCTTGTCGGCTGACCAGAGCGCCAGCGCGCCCAGTGTGCCGGTCGGGTTGTAACCAGGTTGCTGGGGATATGTACTCGCGCCCATCACGAACAGATTATGTGCATCCCAGACTTGGAGGTAGCGATTCACTACACTGTTGCGGGAGTTGCTCCCCATGATCGTGCCCCCAGTGTTGTGTGTCGATTGGTAGGGCACGACGGAGAAGTTCTTCGGCCGTGGACGCATTTCGTAATGTGACGGTCCCATCGCCTTAATGATGCCTTCCAGTTTCGACAAAAGATAACGCGACATAGCATGATCATTATCGGTGGCATTATACGTAAGGCGCAGCAGCGGTCGCCCCAGCGCATCCTTGTAAACCGGGTCAAAGTCCATATAGTTATCGCGATGTGCGTAGACGGATCCTTGCGTATTGAAGCGGACCGAATGGTAGTACCAGTTTACGGTTTCACGCTTCCATTGACTGCCCCAGGCCGGCGTTCCGGGCGGCAAAAAGCGCCCACCGATTGGCGGACTTGCGCCGCTAATTGCCGTTAAGTAGCCGCCACCGAAAAAGCCGAGGCCGGTGTGATCGAAATTGGGCCCGTTAAAATCATCGATCATCCGTGCACCGCCCGGCGAGCCCATGTAGGGATTGAGCTCCTTGTCGGGGAATAACGCTGCGGCGCCGGCTTCGAATTGGTAGCAGTAGTTCTTTCCGACAACGCCTTTGCCCGTTGGATGCTCATACGGCTGGCCAATGCCGGAATGAAGCAACATGTGAGTGTTAGTAAAGACAAACGCCGAAAGCACTACAAGATTTGCAGGCTGTTCGTATTCTGTACCGGTTTTCAGATCAGTGTAGAGCACACCGGTGACACGCCTGGCCGCCCTGTCATAAATTAATTTCGAGGCAAACACTCGTGTGCGCAGCTCGAATTTGGATTCCTGGCGCAGCGCCGGCATGATCGTGGTGACGGCCGATGCTTTGGCGTTTGCCTCGCAGGCGGTGCGATCGCAGAACCCGCAGGCCTCGCATGCGCCCATGGTAACGCCGTATAGATTCTTGTAGGCCACGCTCGCAGCTGAGAACGGCGCGGGGAACGGGTGATAGCCGAGACTGCTGGCAGCTGCCCCGAACATAAGGCCGCCTTCGGAAGCGGCGACCGGTCTATTGGGGTATTCGTTGCTGCGAGCACCTTCGAAAACATTACCACCGTCGATCTTGCGGCCTTTGAGATTTCCAGCTTTGCCCGACACGCCGCATATCTTGTCGAAACGGTCGTAGTAGGGCTCGAGTTCGTCGTACGTGAGCGGCCAGTCCTGAATCGTCATCGTCGCAGGAGTGCTGTTGGCGCCATAGCGTTCAGTCAAACTAGTTCGCAGGCGGAAATCATCCGGTAGGAAGCGCCAATGCATAGCGTTCCAATGATTTCCGGTGCCGCCAACGCCTTCGCCCGGCAAGAACGCGCCCCATCGACGGATAGGAAGCGCCAGCTGATCGGGCCGGTTGCGGAAGGTGATCGTATCGATCGAATTGTCACTCATCAGCTCCAGACGTTGCTGATATCTCAACTCATCACGAATGCTGGGAAGCGCGAAATCCTCTGCCGGACGGCGATCGGGGCCACGTTCGAGACCCACGACCGTGAGCCCTGCCAAGGTGAGTTCTCTTGCGAGGATGGCGCCCGCCCAGCCCATGCCGATTACTACCGCATCGACTTCTTTGAGCTTAACGGTCATCGCTCGCTCTTTCAGGAAAAATCCGCTATCGATTGCGGTTCGGCGACGTAGCGCTTGTTACGGTACTGATCTATTTTATCGGCATAGGTTGCTGGTAGGCCGGGAAAGCCAAGCATGCGCCACGATGCCTTGTTGCGATTGCCGCCATAAAGCGGGTCAGAAAAAAAACCTTCCATCGTAATTGCAAGAAGCCGCTGAAAGAACCCCTTGGAATCGATGTTAACTATCTCAGCCGAGCCGTCCTCCATACTCTTGAGTACAGCAATGCGCTCGGCGGGACCCAGGCGATCAAATTCTTTACCGTAGCTGTGGCGTGACCAGTCGTTGGTGGCACGAACGCCGACCGCGAAGTACTCACGGGGAGTCAGCGACAATTGATACCCCTGTTCGGGCAGCCCCTGATGAAATGGTCCAGAGCGATACATCTTCGCGCCCGCGCCCCAAGCGCTAGCCAGCTGGCGATCAATAAAGACCGGAATACCGCAGTCCGTTCCCGACGGTGAGAGCTCGTCGGCAGGGATCATGCTGTCGGCAACTGCCGAAAAGAACGCCACCTCGTCCATTGTCAGTGTCAGCCAGCCCTGGGCTTGCGCAGGCGGGTTGCTGTCTTGCGGCTTTACGGCACCTGGCCCATCCGCGGCCTTCGCGGGCGTCGTTTGCGGCACGCTGAGCAGTGCGACGCTGGCACTGGCTGCGCTTGCACCTTTAAGAAAATCGCGGCGCGCGATGGAATCATCGGGCATTGGCGCTCTCCCCCACGCAGGTTTTTGCGCGGCGGCTTTTCCATACATGAAGCCACCCGCACTCAGGAGTGTAGTTTAGCGTGGGATATCCCATATAGCATCCGCGCAACAGGTCATGTCGTCTTGCCAATCGACTGTCGGAGGCCGCACCGCTAGCCTCACTGGCTGAGTCAAGGAGCGGCCATGACCGATATCGCAGAACACATCAGTCCCCAAGCTGCCCCGCGCGAATCGCTCTGGGGCGAGCTGATCCACAAGGAGGACTGGTGGGCCATTTGGATCGGCCTGGGGTTGATCGTAGTGGCGGCGGCACTGTTCGTCGATGGCGGCACTCTTAGATGGATCGCCGTCGCGCCGCTCAAGTGGCACCAGCCGGCAGAAGTCGCAGCGCAGTTGCGCGAGCATTGGGCTCAATACGCGGCGCTACTGGTGCTCTGGGCAGTGCTGTTTGGGATCGGCGCCAAGGGACTGAGAATCAAATTAGCGCAGTTCCTGCCGGCGTTTGCACTGCTCTATGTCACCGCGTTGGCGCTGTATTTCCTGGGTCAATGGGATCAGGCCTCACACTACAACCTCGAACCGCCGTTGGTGGCATTGGCGCTCGGGTTGCTGCTTTCCAACACAGTCGGCCTGCCCCAATGGTTCGGCTCCGGGCTGCGCGTGGAGTTCTACATCAAGACCGGCATTGTATTGCTCGGTGCCAGCCTGCCGCTCACACTCATCGCCTGGGCGGGACCGGTCGCAATCCTGCAGGCGGGCATCATTTCGCTGGTGACATTCGCGACGATCTATTACACGGGCAAGCGACTGGGGTTGGATCCGCGGCTCGCGGCAGTGCTGGGAACCGGGGGAGCGGTCTGCGGGGTCTCAGGCGCGATCGCCGTAGCCGGCGCCGTCGGCGCCAAGAAAGAGCAGGTCTCGATCGCGATCTCGTTGGTAGTGCTGTGGGCCATTGTCATGGTTTTTGCCCTGCCATTGATATCGCGGGAGCTGGGTCTGTCCACCGGCGTCGCTGGCGCCTGGATCGGCACCTCGGAGTTTGCCGATGCGGCCGGGCTCGCTGCCGCGCAGACCTACGGCGGCTACGCCGGCAACGTTCCGGGAATCGCCGGTAGTGCGGATGCGGCGGTCAATGCCTTCACGCTGATGAAAGTCATCGGACGGGATATCTGGATCGGGGTCTGGGCATTCGTACTGTCCATAGTGGCGATCAGTCGTTGGGAGTCCACCGGTGTCAAAACTAAGGCTGGTGCTGGGGAAATCTGGCGGCGCCTGCCAAAATTCGTGCTCGGATTTTTGCTCGCTTCGGTCGTGGTTACCTTGGTCACCCACGGCTATAGC
>JBEKWD010000082.1:0-8433 GCA_049513435.1 Steroidobacteraceae bacterium
CGACGAAGCCCGGTGTTGACGCGGATCACGCCATAGAGGTGGCTCTTGTCGGTTACCACGACGTGACGCAATCTCCCGGCGTGTTCGGGCTGGCGCACATACTCGTCAAAGCTCGCTTGCGCCGGCAGCACCTGGATATCGCTGTCCATCACTTCGCGTGCGGTGCGGACTAAGAACATATTTGCGTGGCGCGCCTTGGGGACCGCGCGTCCTCGGCGCACGAGCTTCAGCGTATAGATTGTCTCGCGAGAGAAGATCCGGCGTGCGCCGATGCTCATGGCGACCGCCACAATCATCGGCATCACGATGCCGTAGTTGAGAGTCATCTCGAAAATCATCGTGACGGCGGTCATCACTGCCCCGGTGCCACCGCCCACCATCGCGCCCATGCCGACCATGGCAAAGGCGGGCACGCTCAGTGGAATGGGCAGACCTATGGCATTCAACAGCGCCGCAAAAGCCCCTCCCAGTGTGGCACCCATGAACAATGAGGGCGAGAAGATCCCGCCGGATGAGCCCGATCCCAGACTGAGCGAAGTGGCCAGCGCCTTGCAGGCGCTCAACAACCCGAGCAGCCAGAAGCCTGAGAGTTGTCCGACCAGCACCGCCTGCACGGTCGCGTAGCCGACACCATCGACGTAGTACTGACCCAGCGTGCGCCACAGCAGGTACATGAGCAGGCCAACCATCAGCATGCCCAAGATGTGTCGCAGATAGGTAGACTTGATGCGATTGAACAGATCCTCAGACCAGTGCAGCCCTCGAATAAAGCCTGCCGCTGCGACACCCGTGAGGGCACCCATCACGGCGAACAAGGCCAGCACTGCCAGGGCGCCAGAATCGACTGGCATGATTCGTAGGGCTGGCACGTGGAAAGCGGGCGTATCGCCAAAGAACCACCGACCCACGAACGTGGCCGTGCCGGTCGCGATGGCCACCGGCAGGAATGTGTCAACGCTTACCTCGGGCAACATCAACTCGATGGCGAACATCACCCCGCCGATCGGCGTATTGAAGGTAGAGGCAATTCCCGCGCCCGCCCCCGCCGCCACGAGCGCGATGCGCTGGGCCGCCGGCATGCGTATGGTCTGTCCCAACGTCGAGCCAAGCGCCGAGCCGATCTGGATGATCGGCCCCTCTCGTCCCACCGATGAGCCCGTGCCAATTGCAATAGCCGAGGCCAGGGATTTTACCAATGCGACCACCGGCCGGATCACACCGCCCTTGTAGTAGATCGCATCCATTACCTCTGGGACGCCGTGGCCCTTGGCCTCCGGCGCAAACCTTGTTACCAGGAAGGTCACGGCAACGGCGCCGAGCACAGGCACCAGTATCACCAGCGCGCCCCATGGTGCCGGGGCGGTAAATACATTGGCGTCGTAATGCACCAGTGCGTGACCGGTGAAGGCCAGGTTGTGGATCAGGCCGATCAGGTCTCGAAAGAGCACGGCACCCAGGCCAGTCACCAGGCCCAGGACTAACGCCAGCAGCGAGAGCTGCGTGAGCGACAACGGGGGACGCTCCTCGCCCTCCATCAAGGTCGCCAGCGTAGGACGCGGGGACGACGGGATACCGTCATGGCGTCGAGTTTATTTCGAGTGCCGCACAACAGGCTGAATAGTCGAAGCACTGGTCGCCGCCTCCGGCGGGTTCGGCGCAGTCGCCGCCGGCTGTGCCGGCTGCGTCGGAGCTGCAGCCCCTTGCTCTGCCGGAATTTGCGCCGCGGGAGAACTCGGGTTTGAATTATCTGAGGGTGATGCGATGCCCGCGTCGACCGCCACGGGCTGATCGACGGTCGCTGCCGCGGCGAGCCTGGCGGCTGCGCGCGCGGCCTCTTCAGGAGGAGGCGGCAGTGACACCACAGTCATCGCGATGGGGTTAACCACCGAGGGATTATCTCGCAGCTTAACGTAGAGCTGTCCATTGGTGGGTTGCGGCACCGGTAAGGCGTAGCCCGGAAATCCATCCGGAACCTGCACCGGATGAGTGAACTGCGGGTCGCCGGAGATCGAATCTACTAGATACAAGCCCGATCCGCTCAGTTTGCACGCTAACTCGGGCGTCGCCGGACAGGTCAGATCCGTGAGCACCGGTAGACGCACCAGCGTCGCCAGAGGTTGCCAATCGCCGCTGACACCGTTGAGATTGACTCGAAACTGCAGCGGCCCAAACGCCGACATCGCAAGCGGATGGGCTGCATCGAGCGTGGCTACTGCTATGTGGGAATTCGCTAGCGTGAGCGCGCCATTGGTAAAACTAAGTACAGTCGACGCGGATCCATCGGCCGTAGCGACCTCGATCGTCTCATCATGCTGAAACACCGAAGGTGACTGTGCACGCAAAGAGAAGGTCAGCGTCGCATCCTGCGGCAGTTCGTCCGGATCGATAATTTGAATATGACTGCTGATGCCTGAAGATGAAGTCTGCACGCTCTTAGCGATCAGTGTCGCGCGCGGACGCGGCGGCCCCACGTGCACGGTTATGCTCAACACGCGACCATCGTTGAGCGTCACTTTGGCTTTGAGCACTTCAGCGGGCTTCAAGGCCGCCGCGGCCTGGGCCTCCTTGGCGATCATGGGCAACTCGTCATTGCCCTGATGACTCAATAGCGCTCCGGGCACGAACTCGATTCCCTTCAAGAGCAAGCTGGCGACGGCATCCAAACGGCTACCCTTCAGCGTGCCCTGCACGTCTCCGGCATAGATGGTGAAATCATCCAGGTGTCCGGGCTCGGCAAATGCCTGCAGCTGCACCGGCTGAGGTTGATCGCCGCCGTACTGCTTCACCAAGAGCGTCAGTGAGCCGGGCTGCGTCGCTTGCAGCGGCAACTTGAGCTCCACCTCATCGGGTTTCACTGCCTTCCATTCGGCCTTTAACTCTTTACCGGCTGGATCCTTGAGCATGACGTCGTCCAGGCAGCTGACACTCTCGGCTTTAAGATGGATGGTGTCCTGCCGCCCGACGATCAGCGCCTCCTGGTCTCCATCGGTCAGCTGCCAGGACTGGGGACGGGAATTCACCAGTTGAAAACTCGGTCCCTCGTATGCGTCAAAGCCCCAGTAACCGTGCAGCGATCCCTGCACGCTGTCACCCAAGTTGGCGCTACCCAGCGCGCCCGTGTCCACCACCAACCCACCCTGCTGTGCATCGACGTGCACCGGCAGGTCGACGCTGCGGTTATTTCCCCCTGCAAGCCTGAGCACTACGTCATGCACGTAGGCGGTGGAAAACACCAGCGGTGCGCCTTCCACCGGCAGCACCAAGGTGCTCTTTCTAAGGCAATAAAAATCCCTCGGGTTCACCGCGTGCAGCGGCGGTAGCTGTGCCTGCTCGACGGCAGGTAGCGTTGCGACGATGACCGACTTGGGGTTGTGAAAGGAAGGCGGTATGTTCAATGTCAGCGCAAATTGTTCGCCCATCAGCGAAGCGAGGGCCGGTATGTATTGATACTGGGCAGAGTGCAGCGAGGCCAGGATGCGCCCGATATCAAACACGGAGGCGATGTAGGGACTGTAATAGCCGTAGCTGAGCTGCGGCGTGTAACTCGCCTCCATGGCCAGATCGCTCGCCGGTCCGGAGCTAAGGGCCTCGACGATCGATGTGCTGTGCCCGTCGTCCAGGATCAGGGATTCTCCGCCTCGCATCAGACACGGTGCCTGCAGTTCCGGTATGCGATCCAGGCATTTGTCGTTGACCTTGATGGCCAGACTGCGTGCCAACAGGGGCGTGGCTTCCTCAAGCTGCGCCGGATCAGCATCATTCAGCGCGCGAATCGCTGACAGATAGGCTTGCAGGCGTGAGCGGTCGAGCGTCGCCTGATTCAGATCCTGCGACGCGCGCACAAAGGCCCCAGGACGTCCACGCACCGCATCCACCAACGTGCTGAAATCACCTCCGGTTCTGGGCGCCAAAAATAGCAGCAACTGCTGTGCACCCTGCGGCACCGTGATCGTCAGTCCTGTTTGTGCGCACTGGCGAGTCCAGGTCTCGCAACGAAAGAACCAGTTCGTCGGCGGCGGATTGGTTGACCCGCTCAGAAACGCTGCCACCATCAGGTACTGCGCGGACTGCGTTGCCGGAAACTCCGCCTTGATCGACAGTCGATCTCCGAATGCTAGATTCGGGACTTCAGATATCGGCAGCGTGGTAGCACCACGAGTGACCTTCACGTCGAGGTTCGGGCCCGCCAGATCAAAAGGTGCAGGATCCGCGCGCACCGCCATGGCAGCCGGCATCAGCAGCAGCACCGCCAAGAAATTGGCGACGGCTCGCATCATTGTGAGTCCCAGCTCGCGCTGGCAGACATGCCGTGTGTCTGCCCTCCTGTCAACTCATCTTCAACGCCGATGCGGCGGCCTCTGCTTTGGTCTTCGCATCCTTGGCGGCCGCAACCGCTGCTGCGACATTCCCATCCTTGGATGCGGCCTGCGCCTGCTCCCACAACACGGTGGAATCTTGCAACCCGGATTTAGCAGCACTCAGGTTGACGTCTTTCGGCACCCGCCTACTCTTCGATAGCGCCTCAACACGCGTCTTCACCGATGTCACCAACTGCGGCACGCTTGCCGAGAGCTGCGCCCATTCAGCAGCTAGTGCCTTTGCGATTTCGTCCTTCTTGGCTGCCGCGGCGGCGGGCAGACCTTTAGCCTCAGTCAGAACGGCGGGTGCCTCCGCCAGCACCGTTGCGTAGTCCTTCTTGTCGTAAGCGGCATTCATATCGGCCAGCTTGTGCTGAACATCGCTGAGCTGCTCGGGTATGTATTTCGCCGCATCTTCCGAAGTCGCCGCGACGGCGCCGCTAATATCATCGATTGCCTGGCGAGCCGGCTGCATCTGACTGGAACAGGCAGCGAACAGCAATGCTGCCACACCGAACACCAGGTAGCGGGCGATGCTTAGCGTGGATTTCATGGGACTGATGCTCCTGATTGACTTAATGATATATACGCTACACTATGTCTCGAAATGATAGCAAGCGCGTGCTAGGTTTAAGCCTCCAGCCCGGCCGAGAACTGCGACCCCGGTCGCTAAATCCGCTGCGCACCACGGATCGCGGTGCTCGCGTAGCAGGCACGGCGCCATGAAGTCTGGCAGGCATCCCCAGTCAGCGCGAGCTACGAGTGCGCCGGGGCCCGAGGAGCCGCCATTGCCACGATTTGGTCGACCGCGCGACGAGCGAATCGACTCAGAGGTCGTATCCGCGGTGCTAAACGCTCTAAAAAGACGCGGATATCGCTCCGTGACGATCGAGGGTATCGCGCGCCAGGTGGGCCGCGCCCGCAGCAGCCTATATCGGCGATGGCCGAGCAAACGGCACCTCGTGGCTTACGCGGTGGTGAGTGAAATGGGTGACAACCCAGCAGCCAACACGGGCCATATTCGAGGCGATCTGGAGGCGGCTGTCGGCACGCTGCTTCGCGCCTTCGTCGGACCGTTAGGTCAGGCGCTAGCTGGTCTTGCCTCGGACATGGCACAGGATCCCGCATTGGCATCGATCATTCGACGGGAAGTTCTGGCTCCGCGTCGCAAATCCATGCGCGAAGCGCTTGAACGAGCTCAGATTCGAGGCGAAATGCGCCCTGACTGCGACGTGGAACTGGTGCTTGATATGCTCACCGGCCCGTTCTACTTCCGAACACTCTTCGGGCACGTGCGGATTACTCGCGAGACCGCGCGTCTGGTCGTCGAATATGTACTTCGGGTCGTGCAGCGAGATTAGATTGCCGGAGATAGGAATCGAACCTACGACCCGCGCATTATGAAAGCTAATAGGCCGCTTCTGGCTGCCGTGCAATACCGATAAGTCATTGAAGATATGGGACTGTGCTGGCCGGTCGCGGCCACCGACGGTGCCTGTTTCCTCACAAAAACCGGCACACCACTTTTCCGTCGTGTCTACCGTCCGACCGACTCGGAGGCGCAAACAGCGGCGGCTGGGCGCCGTCGCACGGACGACTGGCTCGCGCACAACGCGCGTCCATGAGATGTATGTGAGTACGTACGGCTTGTAGCAGGCGGCGCTACTAAGATCGGGCGCGTGCCAGCGACACTGCCTCGCCGAAGTTCGAGGCGACCTGCAGGTGCGTGCCATCGGCGTTGAGGCCCATTTGCGAGAGAATCGCCCGCGGCTGCTCGCGTAGGCCAGAGAGGATGAGGAGCGTGCCGGAACGAGCGCATCGGTCGAGCAGCTGCCGCAATGCGATGACGCCGCTCGTGTCGATCAATGGAACCAAACGCATGCGCAGAATGAAGACGCGCGGAGGCCGCGGAAACTGGCTCAGGACCTCATCGAGTCGATTGGCGACTGCGAAAAACAGCGGTCCAGAGACCTGATAGGCCTCGACGCCGTCCGGAAGTTGCGCTCGCTGTGCCAAGGGCGCCGCTTGCACAAAATCATCTGCGTCTTCCTCGAGCATAGAGATATTCGACTCGAGAGCTACGACCTCGCTCATTCGATGCATGAACAAGAACGCTGCCAACACCAGACCTACCTCGATCGCTACCGTGAGATCGACCATAACTGTCAGGGCGAAGGTCAGGAGGAGCACCAATCGATCCCCGATCGGACCCTGCAGCAAATGCTTGAAACTATCGATCTCGGCCATGTTCCACGCCACGATGATGAGTACAGCGGCGAGTGCTGCGAGCGGGATGTAACTCATCCAGGGCGATAACACGAGCACGAACGCCAACAGGAATGCCGCATGCAGCATTCCAGACACGGGTGAGCGTGCGCCGGCGCGCACGTTAGTAGCGGTGCGCGCGAGCGCGCCAGTCGCTGGTAATCCTCCGAATAGCGCGGAGGCGATATTGGCGGTGCCCTGCGCAACCAGTTCGCAATTCGAGCGGTGACGATCACCGATCATGCCGTCGGCGACTACGGCCGATAGCAGTGACTCGACACCAGCCAGAAAAGCAATAGTGAAAGAACTCGGAAAGAGCTCCCGGGTACGCTCGAACGGAATATAAGGTATCGAAAAGTGGGGCAGCTGCGCCGAGATGCTCCCGAAGCGCGAGCCGATAGTTTCCACAGACGGTCCCAGCAGAGCGCTCGCAAACGAAGCCGCAATTACGGCAATCAGAAATCCCGGCCAGGTCGGACGCCAGCGGCGCAGGACAACGATCAGGGCGAGACTGCCCAAAGCAAGTACGACCGCTTGCGCATTGAATGCGTTGAAGTGCTGCGCGTACGCCGCTAGCCGCTCAAAGAACTCCGCCGGAACAGAGCCCATGTGCAGGCCGAACAGATCCTTTATCTGACTCAGAAAAATGCTGACAGCGATGCCGGCCGTGAACCCCGTTATGACCGGCTGAGGCATGTACTTCATCAAAGTACCGACGCGTAGCACACCGGCGGCGATCAGCATCAAGCCAGCAAGTAGCGTACATAGCACCAGACCCCCGTAGCCAAACTTGCCGATCACATTGAATACGATTGGCACGAATGCGGCGGTCGGGCCACCGATCTGCACGCGCGAACCTCCGAGCGCAGATATCAGCAGTCCAGCGACGATCGCTGTGTGCAGACCCTTTATCGGAGTCGCGCCGGAGGCAATCGCCAGTGCCATCGCCAATGGCAGCGCGACGATTGCAACCGTAAGACCGGCAATCAGATCATGACGAAGATCTCCCGGGCCATATCCGTGGCGTAGGACAGTGAAAAGCTTCGGAACGTAGAGATGCCAGGCCGGGACGCCAGCTGAAGTGGCCATAGGTTTATCTGCGTTTAATTCCAACTACATGCGATTGGTCCATTCTGATGGACTTCACAAATTCATGCGACAAGCAAAGATCTGAGCAGCGCCAGTAACTCGTCGGCATCGATGGGCTTGCTGGTCAACCGCAAGTATGGATCCCGAAACAGCTCCCTTATCGCGGTAGATGTATCGCCGGTGACTAAAAAGGGCTTTCAGTGCCTGTAGTAGTCAAGCGGCACCACTTCGGTCTAGCGTTGCACGATTAGCTTCCGTATTACTGTTCGCTGGCGTCTACGGCGCTTGGGACCTCACGTTGTGGATCATCAAGAATCGGGACAAGACAGAGCGACGCGATGACCCGCCAAACCGCGGCGAATCGGCGCCTTAACGCGCAATATCGCTGCGCGCTCCGCTAGCTACATCGCACCCATCTGCCTAATCTCCGTGACTTGGATTGATGATCGCGGAATCTGCAAGTGCGGGTGACGTTCGAAGGCCTCTGTCGCGATGTCATGCGACTCGGCCTCGACGATCGAGTACAGGATGATGTCGTTCCTGGTGTCGGATACGCCGTCCGAAGTGACGTTCTTCGTCTTCCCAGCAGCCTCCGTGATGGTAATCATCGGCGCGTGATCACGCATCCATTGTTGCCACTCAGCACGCATCCTCTCTTCGGCGGCCTTTCTGGTTTCAGGATCAGTCTTGGCCCAGTCTCCCATGACTTGAGCGGGCACGA
>JBEKWD010000083.1:0-8394 GCA_049513435.1 Steroidobacteraceae bacterium
CCCTCCGTGACAATTGTCACCGAGGCGGTTTCCGCTGGGTTCGCGATCGAGGTGGCCGTGATGAGCGCATCGGTCGCGCCAGTGACCGAAGTCGGTGCCACGTAGGTTGCCGATGCGTTGGTCACGAGGGTCAGCGAGCCGGCGCCAGTCATCGTCCAGGACACTCCCGCATCGTTGCTCGGATTTACCACCGTGGCAGCCAGGGCCAGCGTGGCGCCTTCATACAGAGACGTGAGGTCGCCGGCGGTCTCCAGGGCAACGCCGGTGTCCACACCCACAGTCGGGGTGACCTCGCGATTGGTGTTGGTGTTGCAGGCGGTGAGGATCGCAGCGCCAATCAGGCTCAACAGAACTCGGATCAAAGCGGCATTGCGCCGCGCTACCCCGGATCGAATGACAGTCAACGGTATCTCCTCATCGGACTAGCAAGAGTGCATCGAGCGCGGCGCCGCTCGAGCTGTGTTCTCGTGCCCCCCGCCACCTGCCATAGCATATGCGACAGACGCGCCGCGGATCAGTTCAAAACGCGCCCCGCAGCGGCCATGGCGCGCCGCCGACGCCGCAGGGCCGCACCGCTGAGTGCGGCAAGCGCGAGCAGCTCAGGACCGAATGATCCTACGCCGCTGGCGGCGCCGAAGGCCGATTGAATCGTGACTGTACCCGAGCCCACGTTGCCGCCGCTGTCGGTGATGGTTAGCTAGACCTGGATTGAGCGAAATGAGTGCAACACCAGCGTTGCAATGGCCTGGTTCGCATTGATGAGCTGATCGCTCGTGGCCGGTATCGTCGTCCATTGATAAGACACGATCGTATTGCCGGTGGACGGCGTACTGCCGCTGCCGTCGAGCGTGATGTGCTGACCCGGCGAGCCCGTGGTGCTCGAGGGCGTGATCTGCACGAACAGGCCACTGGCGGCCGTTACCGCGGCCACGGCATTGAGCATGCCCGCACCGCAGGTCGCCGTGGTGCACACGCATTCGATGGCCTGGCTGGTGTCCGTGTAGTTGCCGTTGGCGTCCGTGGCCGTGGATGCGAGCACGCAGGACGTGGACGTGGTTGAAGAGGAGCTCGGAAAGGCCATAACGCTCGACTGCATACGAGCGATGAGCTCGGAGGGTGTGAGTGTCGGGCTCGTCGCGAGCATCAGTGCGGCCACGCCGGAGGCCATCGGGGCGGCGAAACTGGTGCCGACGTTGGCTTGGTTATCGGAGTTGCCGCCACTGTTGAGGTAGCTGGAATCAAGCACCGCATAGGTGTAGAAGCCCGGCGTGGTTGCCGGCGTGGTCGTGCCCGCATCGCTCGTGGTCTCGATGGAATAGATGCACGGCACGTCCGTGCCGACGTTGACGCAGTTGCCCGCAGGCGCCGCGATGCTGACCGCCGCGGCACTGCTGCTCAGACTGCTGTATCCAACTTTGGTACCCGTGTGGCGCAGTCCGGCGACCGAGAGTACGCCGCTGCAGCTGGCTGGCGCGTCAACCGGACCACCCTCGTTGCCGGCCGCTGCCACGACGAGCACGCCGGCGCCGATCGCGGCCGTGATTGCATCCTGCTCGGTCGCCGAACAGGCGGTGGGGGCGCCGAGGCTCAGATTGATGATGTTAGCCTGATCGATACCAGCCACCGAGCTCAAGGACGGCACGCCGGTGACCGCAAGGCCTGCTGCCCAGGTGATCGCCGCGGCAATATCGGACACGCGGCCTGTGCACACGCCGATCGCGCGCACCGGCAGGATCAGCGTATCGGGCGCGATGCCGGCGATGCCGATGCCGTTGTTGGTGATCGCACCAATGACGCCTGACACCTTGGTGCCGTGCCACGAGCTCGGCTCCGCAGTCGTGCAGCCGTCGCCCTGAAACAGGGGCATGGCGATATCGGCGGCCGATATCCAGTCGCCGGGATCTGAGGCGTCCTGGTTCCAGCCCTCACCGTCGTTGGCGATGTAATAGGTGGCCGCGGAGCCCGTAGCGCTGCACTCATTTGGAGTGCTGGTGCTGTTGCCCTGATCGCAGCTGACGAAATCGTAGCCCGGCAAGAGCTTGCCGCCACTGGAAGTAGGCAGCAGATCCGGATGATCGATGATCACGCCCGTATCGATGACGGCCACGACCACGCTGGATGAGCCGGTCGTTTTGAGCCATGCGCTCGTGGCCGAGATGGCCGCAGGGGTCGTCGCGGAGCTCGGCTGCAGATACCACTGACCATCCCAGCTGCCATAACTGTCCGAGCCGGCCACGAAGTGCGGATCATTCGGGGCGGCGCTCGGAAATTGCTGCTCGATGAAGCGCAGCGCATCGGGCTCGGCGTAGGCCACGCCTGGGTCGGTGCGCAGTTGCGCCAGCACCCCGAGCATCGCGGAGTGGCCAAGGGGATGATCCAGCCGCATGACGTCGACCTGGCCGTAGAGATTGCGTACGGCCGTCACCGCAACGCCGGTGTTGGTGCTCAAGCGGCTCGCACGATCGACCACGGACTGGATCTGCACTGCCGCCACGCCGCTGTCACGCCATTTGACGATGACGCGGTCGGTCGCAGTAGGATCGATTGCAGGTCGGCGGAAGAGCACGCTGTCTGCGGCCAGCGAGCGGGCAGGGATCAGACCGCCCAATGCGCACGCCATTACCGTCAGCACGGCGACTGCCAAACCCTGTCTGCTCATCGACCCAAAAGCTCCGGCAGCGCGCGGCATAGCGCGATGTTATTAAGACCTCACATTAGACCATAGGCCGTCCGGGAGTTCGCTGCGGCCGCCGTCGCGTTTTGCATTGTGCTGCTGCGACCCGGCCTTAGGTGCCCGTGTCTGGTGCAGCGCCACGCACTGCCGTAGGCTAAAAGGGCCGTTTTGCTGCACGGATCAGGGCGCCAGAGGTCCTTGGCCCTGCACGAATCTTGCAGCGCTACGGCGCGCAGGGAGGCGAACCGTATAGGGGACGGGATAATAAGATGAACACAGCAGTGTCGATCATGCCGGCGCCCGAAGATGATCGGACGGCGATGACGAAAGACGCGCTCAAGCACGCGTTTGTGGACAACCTCTTCTATATCCAAGGAAAATTCCCCGCGCTGGCGACCGGAAACGATTACTACATGGCGCTGGCCTACGCGGTGCGCGATCGGCTGCTGCAGCGCTGGATCAGCACGGCCTGCACCTATACGTCCCAGGGCTCGCGCACCGTCGCCTACATGTCGGCTGAGTTTCTGATGGGCCCGCATCTGGGCAATAACCTCATCAATCTGGGCATTTACGAGACGGCACGCCAGGCCGTGGCTGAGCTGGGCCTGGATCTTGATGTGCTGTTGCGTCAGGAGCTCGAGCCCGGACTGGGCAATGGCGGTCTGGGGCGGCTGGCCGCCTGTTTCATCGACTCGCTCGCGACCCTGCAGATCCCCTCTCTGGGCTACGGCATCCGCTACGAGTACGGCATCTTCCAGCAGGAGATCATCGACGGCTGGCAGGTCGAGAAGACCGACAAGTGGCTGCGCTTCGGCAATCCCTGGGAAATCGTGCGTCCGGAGTGGGCCGTGGAGGTCAAGTTCGGCGGCCATACCGAGCCCTACACCGATGTGCAAGGGCGGCACCGCGTGCGTTGGGTGCCGGCGCGGGTCGTGGTGGGCGTGCCCTACGACACGCCAATCCTGGGCTATCACGTCAATACCGCCAATACCCTGCGGCTATGGCGCGCCGAGGCGGCTGAGTCCTTCGATTTTTCGACCTTCAACCGCGGCGACTACTGGGGCGCGGTTAATCAGAAGGTCACTTCCGAAAACATCACCAAGGTCCTCTATCCGAACGACGATCAGCTTCGCGGCAAGGAACTGCGGCTCGAGCAGCAGTACTTTTTCGTCTGCGCCTCGTTGCAGGACATGCTGCGCATCATCCAGGTGCAGAAGATTGCGCCCGAGCGCTTCCATGAAAAGTTCGCAATTCAGCTGAACGATACGCATCCCTCGATCGCGGTCGCCGAGCTCATGCGATTGCTGATCGATGAACTCGCGCTCGACTGGGAGAGCGCCTGGGCTATTACGCGGCGCACCTTTGCCTATACCAATCACACGCTGTTGCCCGAGGCGCTCGAACGCTGGCCGCTTGGCCTGTTTGGTCGTCTGCTGCCGCGTCATCTGGAGATCATCTACGAGATCAACGCGCGCTTTCTGGATGAAGTGCGCATAGCCTTCTTTGGCGATGAGGAGCGCCTCGAGCGCATGTCGCTGATCGATGAGAGCGGCGAGCGCTATGTGCGCATGGCGCACCTGGCCACGGTTGGCAGCCATGTGGTCAATGGCGTGGCCGGACTGCATAGCGAATTGCTCAAGAGCGATGTACTGCGGGATTTCTATGAGCTGTGGCCCGAAAAGTTCACCAATAAGACCAACGGCGTGACGCCGCGACGCTGGATTGTGCTCGCCAATCCGCGGCTCGCGGACTTCATCACCGAGGCGATCGGTGACGGCTGGGTGCGCAATCTGCATGAGCTGCGCCGCCTCGAGCCGCTGATAGAGGATGGGGACTTCCGTGCCCAATGGCGCGATATCAAGCGCTCGAACAAGGCCGCGCTGGCCACGATCATCCGCGAGAGCACGGGCGTGCACGTCAATCCGGATGCCATGTTCGACGTGCAGGTCAAGCGCATTCACGAGTACAAGCGCCAGCACCTGAATATTCTGCACGTGGTCGCGCTGTATCACCGGCTCAAGACCGAACCGAATCTGGAGTTCCAGCCGCGCGTATTCATCTTCGGCGGTAAGGCCGCGCCGGGTTATCACCTGGCCAAATTGATGATCCGGCTCATCACCGCCGTGGGCGACATCATCAATCGCGACCCGGGCGTGCGCGATCTGATCAAAGTCGTGTTCCTGCCGAATTTCAACGTCACCAATGGCCAGCGTATCTACCCGGCTGCGGATCTGTCCGAGCAGATCTCGACCGCGGGCAAGGAGGCCTCCGGCACCGGCAACATGAAGTTTCAGATGAACGGCGCCCTGACCATCGGCACCATGGACGGGGCCAATATCGAGATTCGCGAGGAGGTCGGGGTCGATAATTTCTTTCTCTTCGGCATGGACGCCCAGCAGGTGCAGGAGCGCCGCGCCGCCGGCTACTGCCCGTTGGAGCTCTATCAGCGCGAGCCCGAGCTGCGCGAAGTCATCGACCTGATCAGGGATGGGTTCTTCTCACGCGGCAACAGCGGCATGTTTCGCGATCTGATCGACAACCTGCTCTTCCATGATCCGTACATGGTGCTGGCCGACTACCGCTCCTATGCAGCGTGCCAGCACAGCGTCGATGCGGCCTATCGGGATCACGAGGGCTGGACGCGCATGTCGATTCTCAATACCGCGCGCTCGGGCAAGTTCTCCTCCGACCGAACAATCCGCGAATACTGCACCGACATCTGGCACGCACACGCGGTGCCCGTGGAGCTCGACGTGGAGGAAGCGTTCCATATCGGCGTGCCGATTTGAACGCCGCCTGTCAGGGAATGAAGTACAGAAAGAAGGACTGCCCGACGCGCTGCACTGGCGCATAGGGCAACAGCCAGCCGTAGCCGGCCTGATTCTCCTGCAGCGTCAGCATCGTGATGGCGACCCAGCCGTGCACGGGCTGATTGGGTCGCAGCAGCGTGTAGGGCGGCAATGCTTCGAGCGAGAGATCCGCCGTGCCCCTGTAACCGAGGGCTATCTGCGGCACATGACGCGCCGCGAGCACGCGCTCGAGCCGCCGCAGGTCCTGCCCGCCCCAGTCCAGGTCGGAATCCACGAGAATGCGTTCGGGATGCGAGCCGGCCAGAAGATTGAAGTAGGCCAGATAATCCGGATAGGCGTACGCGAGGGTCGCGAGCTGCCATAACAGCGCTGCCAACACGAGCGCGCGCGCCGCGCGCGCGGGCCAGCGCTGCCAGATCGCCTGCGTGGCACAGGCCGCGCCCATCGCCAGCAACGGATAGGCGATCAACACGTGGCGTACGCCGATGTTGATATGACTGTACAGGCAGCAGAATGCCAGGATTGAAATAAAGCAGGCGCTTGGGGCCAGTACATACAGAGTGCCGGCGCGCCAGCCGCGTACCGCGAGCAATCCCAGACCGATGAGGCCCAGCGCCAGCATGGACAGTGTCGTTTTGAAAGTCAGCGCTACGGGGTAGAAATACCACCAGCCTTCCCTGGCGGTCTGGCCGAGCAGGAAAGAAGGGTGGCCGTACTCGTTGTGCCATTCGACGCCGCGGAAATTCAACGGCAGAATCTCCACGCCCAGCGGCACTCTGACGTGGGCGGCGATGCGATAGGCCAGATCGTGCAGCGCACCGCTGCTGCCGACCAACTCATACAGCGACAGGCTCGGCGCGAAGTCCGGTGTGGTCAGATAGACGAGTTTGGGTCCGTAGACGGCAATCGGGATCAGCAGCGCCAACGCCAGGCTGATAGCGGCGGTCGCGAGGCCGTGAGCCCATCGCGCCGGCAACGGCTGGCGCGGCGCGAGCATCAAGCGCAGCACGATCAGCGTGATGGCAGCGATGCCGATGAAGGGTACGGCTGACAATTTGGTCGCAACCGCAAGCCCGCTGCTCAGGCCAAGCCACAAGGCGCGCACCGCACTGGGTTTCTCCAGCCAGCGCAGCAGCAGCCACAGGCTCGTCATGGTCAAGGCCGTGACCGGTACGTCGAGCGCGACGACTGCCGCGTTGCCGAGGATGACCGGCGTGCTCGCCAGAAACAGCACCGCCAGCGTCGCGGCCGTATTGCCGTACCAGCGTCTGGTCCACGCCCAGGTCGCCGCCAGCAGCAACAGCAGGAATGGCAGCATGCCAAGCCGTGCGAGCGTCAATACACGCTCATAGCTGATGTTCGAGTGATACAGCAGATCGCGTCCCTCGGCCTCGCCGATGGGATTGGGCGTGCCGTGAATGCGCACGCCGGCAAGCGCGGGTCCGAGCGCCGCCGCAAGCCGCGCCAACGGCGGATGTTGGTTGTCGTAGAGATACTGCTGCCGATCCATCAGCACCAGTCCGGCTGCGAGGTGCTCGGGTTCGTCCCAGAAGTTACCGAATACCCGGTAGGTCGAAATGCATAACGTGCAGCTCAGCGCCGCCAGCAGCACCAGCGCCGATACAGACCGGCCTGTCGTCCAGCGTATCTGCAAAGCTGCCTCAGCGAAGCTAGAGCGAGTGAGCGCTGCCGGTTCTGACGACCGATACAGCGCCGAGTTCCGACCCCGGGCTCATTGGTTCGGGCGCATTCTAGCGAATCGCTGCGTGCATCGCTCGCACCGTGCCCGAGAGACACCAGCGCCCGAGTGCCTCGCTTGCGAGAAGCAGAAGCGCTGAAGTAGAGTGCAAAGGTTTTTTTCCCTGAGAGCCGCGTAGCGCGCGTGAGCGCGCCAATCATCATGAATGCGAACGATACCGCGTCCTGGGTAGTTCATAAGTTTGGCGGCTCAAGCATGGCCGATGCGGGCTGCTTCGAGCGCGTCGCCGCGATCGTGGAGTCGCCCTCGCTGACTAGCAGCGCCGCGCTCGGGCGCGGGCGCGCAGCGATCGTGGTCTCGGCCTGCAAGGGCGTCACCGATGAGCTGCTGGCGCTCGTAGCGCTGGCGGAGCGACAGGACGCGGGCTGGCGCGCGCGCCTGGATATGCTGCGTGAGCGGCACATGGCCATTGCCACGGCGTTGCTCGATGCGCGCTCGAGCGCCGAATATCTCGCCGATTTTGATCGCGACGGTGCGGACCTCAGCGGCGCGTTGCAGACCACCAGTGTGATGCGGTCGGCGGCGCACAACGTGCTCGATCTGGCGGGCGGCTACGGGGAGATCTGGTCGAGCAGACTGTTCTACCGCTATCTGCAGCAGCGCGGCGTGCGCACGGGACTGTATTGGCTTGATGCGCGCCGCTGCGTGACCGTGCAGTGGGGTGCACTCGGTCCGGCGGTGCTCTGGGAGCAATCCAGAGTGCAATTGGATGGTCTGATGGCAACGGCGGGCACCCCGAGTCCTGCCACGCTCGTGATCACGGGCTTCATCGCCAGCGATCCACGCGGCGTGCAGACCACGCTGGGTCGCAATGGCAGTGATTTCTCCGCCTCGATATTTGCCGTATTGCTCGAGGCCACCGAGATTCATATCTGGACCGACGTGGATGGCGTGCTGTCAGCCGATCCGCGCCGCGTGCCCGATGCTCAGGTGATCGACTCGCTCTCGTACAACGAGGCGATGGAGCTGGCCTATTTCGGCGCGCGGGTCATTCACCCGCAGACTATGGCCCCTGCGGTCGGCCGCGACATCCCGATCTGGATACGCAACACCTTTGCCCCGCACAAGGCCGGTACTCTGATCTGTGCCAGGCCGAGCTCGAGCTTGCCGGTCAAGGGCATTACGAGCATCGAGGACGTCGCGCTGGTGAG
>JBEKWD010000084.1:0-10811 GCA_049513435.1 Steroidobacteraceae bacterium
TTTTCATGCGAATAAAAACATCACTACCGCCGAGGGCGGCGCTCTGGTTGTGAATAACCCGGATGAGGCGCGGCGCTGCGAGCTCTGGCGTCTGCAGGGCGTGGAGAGATTTGCCGACGGCTCGCTCGATGCGACGCTGCCCGGAGGCAAGCACAATCTGACCGACATCGCGGCATGCATCGGCCTGGGTCAATTGCAGCGCCTCGCAGAGTTCACCGATCGACGCCGCTGGCTCGTGCGCCGCTACTTCGAGCGCTTCGATCGCAATCTGGGCTGCGAGCTGCCGCTCGAGGAGTTCGCGCACGGCAACTGGCACATGTTCCAGATCGTACTGCCGTCGCGCATCGAGCGCGGCGCATTCATACAGGCCATGCATGCGGTCGGCATCGCGGTGGGTGTGCACTATCCGGCGATTCATCTGCTTTCGCTCTATCGCAGCATGGGCTTCAAGCCCGGCGATCTGCCGCACGCCGAGCGTATCGGCCGCGGCATCGTCACACTGCCCCTGTTTCCGGCGATGCGCGAGCAGGACGTGGATCGCGTGTGCGAGCACAGCGCGCGTATTCTGAAGTCGCTATGAGCAGCGCGAAGCCGGATCTCTCGGTCGTCATCCCGGTGTACAACGAGGAGGCGGTGCTGCCGGCGTTGTTTGCACGACTGTATCCGGCCCTCGACGCGCTGGCTCGCAGCCACGAGATCGTGTTCGTCAGTGACGGCAGCCGCGATCGCTCCGCGGCGCTGCTCAAGGCGCAGTTCGAGCTGCGGCCCGATGTGACGCGAGTGGTATTGCTCGCCGCCAATTTCGGCCAGCATCGCGCGATCCTGGCCGGTTTCGCGCAGAGCCGTGGCGGCTATGTGATCACGCTCGATGCCGATCTGCAGAATCCGCCTGAGGAAATCGGCCGCGTGCTCGCGCAGCTCGATGCCGGGCACGACTACGTCGGCACGATCCGCAGACAGCGCAAGGATGCGGCCTGGCGCCGCTACGCCTCGCGCCTGATCAATGCGATCCGCGAGCGCACCACGCGCGTTCGCATCACCGACCAGGGCAGCATGTTCCGCGGCTACGCGCGCAGCGTGGTCGATGCCGTCAATCAATGCTCGGAATACAACACCTTCGTGCCGGCGCTGGCCTATACCTTCGCCACCAGTCCGACCGAGCTGCACGTCGCGCACGAGCACCGCGGCGCCGGGGTCTCGAAATATTCACTGTTTCGGCTCATGAAGCTCAACTTCGACCTCATGACCGGCTTTAGTACTGCGCCGATGCAGTGGTTCTCAGCCTTCGGCATCATCATCGCGATATTCTCGGTGCTGTTCGTCGGCTTCCTGGCGATTCGCCGCCTCGTGGTCGGACCGGAAGCCGAGGGCGTATTCACACTGTTCGCGATCGCGTTCTTCCTGATCGGCGTGGCCCTGTTCGGAGTGGGACTGATCGGTGAATACGTGAGCCGCATCTATGACGAAGTGCGGCATCGGCCGCGCTATCTGATCGGTGCCGTGCTCGAGCGCCCCGAGGGGGAGGCTTGAGTGCTGAGGCCGCGCGCCAGGCGCGCGCGGTCGTATTTGCCTATCACGACGTGGGCGTGCGCTGTCTGCGCGCGCTGCTCGCACGCGGGATCGAGGTGCCGCTGGTGGTCACGCATCGCGATGCACCTGGGGAGCAGATCTGGTTCGAGAGCGTCGCGCAGCACGCGGCCTGGCACGACATCGAGGTGTGCATGCCCGAGGACCCGAACGCGCCCGACTGTCTTGAGCGCATCCGGGCGGCGCGTCCCGATTTCCTGTTCTCGTTCTATTACCGCCTGATGCTCGGAGCGCAGTTGCTGTCGCTGCCCACGCGCGGCGCCTACAACATGCATGGCTCGCTGTTGCCGAAGTACCGGGGCCGCGTACCGGTGAACTGGGCAGTTCTGCACGGCGAGACGCAAACCGGCGCCACGCTGCATGCGATGAGCATCAAGCCGGATGCCGGTGATATCGTCGAGCGCGAGGCGGTGCCGATCCTGCCGGATGACACCGCGCTTGAGGTGTTTCGCAAGGTCACCGTCGCCGCCGAAGTGGCGCTCTACCGCGCGCTGCCGGCGTTGATCGCCGGCACGGCCAGGCACACGCCGCAGGATCTGTCCGCGGGCAGCTACTTCGGGCGCCGTAGCGCGCGCGATGGGGCCATCGATTGGCGGGCCGGATCGCGAGCCGCCTATAATCTGATCCGCGCCGTGGCGCCGCCGTACCCGGGTGCTTACACGCAGGCCGATGGCGAGACGCTGCGCATCCTGCGCGCACTCTGGGTCGCAGCACCCCCGGCGCTGCCGGTGGTTCAGAGTGCTGCGCCGATGCTGCGCTGGCACCAGGGCGAGCTGTACGCGCTATGCGACGACGGCGCACTCAAGCTGCTGGAATTTGAGCTCGGGGACGGCCTGCACAGCGCCGAGGCGTTCCACCGACGCTACGGTGAGCGCGCGCTGACGCTGCGGCCGGTCATGGAGTGACTCGACGATGCAAAATGTTCTGATCCTCGGGGTAAATGGCTTCATCGGCCATCACCTCTCGACGCGGATAATCGGCACCACCGACTGGGGCGTCTACGGCATGGACATGTACAGCGAGCGCATCGCGCCGTTGCTGGAGAATCCGCGGCTGCATTTCTTCGAGGGCGACATCACGATCAATCGCGAATGGATCGAATACCACGTCAAGAAGTGCGACGTGGTGCTGCCACTGGTCGCCATCGCGACGCCCGCGAGCTATGTGCGTGAGCCATTGCGGGTGTTCGAGCTGGACTTCGAGGCTAATCTTTCGATCATCCGGCTGTGCGTCAAGCACCGCAAGCGCGTGCTGTTTCCTTCGACCTCCGAGGTCTACGGCATGTGTCACGACGCCGCCTTTGACCCCTACGCCTCGGAACTGATCTACGGTCCGATCAGCAAGCCACGCTGGATCTACGCCTGCTCCAAGCAATTGCTCGATCGCGTGATCCATGCCTATGGCATGCGCGATGAGCTCGACTACACGCTGTTTCGTCCCTTCAACTGGATCGGACCGGGCCTCGACAACATGCATGCGGCCAAGGAAGGCAGCTCGCGCGTGATCACGCAGTTCCTCGGGCATATCGCGCGCGGCGAGGATGTGCAACTGGTCGACGGTGGCCGCCAGCGCCGCTGCTTCACCGGCGTGAGCGATGGTATCGATGCGCTCATGAAGATGATCGAGAATCGCGACGGCCGCGCCAGCCGCAAGATCTACAATGTCGGTAATCCCGCCAACAGTCTGTCCGTGCGCGAGCTGGCCACCGAGATGCTCAAGGTGGCGGCAACCTATCCGGAATACCGCACCAACGCGGCCAAGGTGCGCCTTATCGAGACCACCGCGGCCGATTACTACGGCGCCGGCTATCAGGACGTCGAGCATCGCGTGCCGAAGATCGACAACACCTGCACGGAGCTGGATTGGTCGCCACGCGTGAGCATGCATGAGGCACTGCGGCACATCTTCGATGCTTATCGCGGGGAGATCGCGCAGGCGGGCCGACTGCTCGAACAAGAGGCGCGCTCCTAAAGAGCAGTGACGGGCGCCTAAGCGGACCATGCAGCTCGCGCTCAAGATCGACGTGGATACGCTGCGCGGTACGCGCGAGGGCGTGCCGGCGCTCCTCGATGCGCTGCAGGCTGCGGGCGCCGATGCGACTTTTCTCTTCAGCCTCGGGCCAGATCACACCGGGCGCGCATTGCGGCGCGTGTTCCGGCCCGGCTTCTTCAGCAAGGTCGCCCGCACCTCGGTACTGGAGCATTACGGACTTCGCACCTTGCTGTACGGCACGCTGCTGCCGGGACCGGATATCGCGCGCGAGGCCGGCGCGATTATGCGCCGCGTGCGCGATGCCGGCTTCGAAGTGGGCGTGCATTGCTTCGATCACACGGCCTGGCAGGACTTCGTAGCCCGGCGCGACGAGGCCTGGACGCGCGCGCAGATGCTGCGCGCGGTGCTGCGTTTTCGAGACGTGTTCGGCGACTCCCCGCTGGTGCACGGCGCGGCCGGCTGGCAGATGAACACGGCGGCGCTGATGCTCGAGGAGGAGCTGGGTTTCCGCTGCGCCTCGGACACGCGCGGTGCGGCCCCGTTCGTGCCATTGCTGGGGCAACGACGCAGCCTGTGCCCGCAGCTGCCCACGACGCTGCCGACGCTCGATGAGCTGATTGGACTCGATGGCATCGGGGTCGAGCAGGTGGACACGCTGCTGCTGGAGCGCACGCGTGTACCCTGTCCGCATCACGTCTACACGTTGCACGCGGAGCTCGAGGGTATGAAATTGCTGCCGGTGTTCCGCCGCCTCATGCAGGGCTGGCAGGCGCAAGCCTATGAGCTCGTGTCGCTGCGCAAGTTGCTCGCGGGGCTCGATGTTGCCGGGCTGCCGGGCGCCGTCGTGCGCAGCGGCTACGTACCGGGGCGCAGCGGACTGCTGGCCGTGCAGGGCGCGGCCTAGCGGCTAGAATATCGCGATGAACGCGAACGTCACGGCCCGGGGGCATAAGGTCTACGCAAGTGCGGGGGCGGCGCTGTCGGGTATCGTGCACGATGACATGACGATCATGTCGGGCGGTTTCGGTCTGTGCGGAATTCCGGAGCGGCTCATCGACGCGCTGCGCGAGGCGGGCGTGCGCCGCCTGACCGTCATTTCCAATAACGCCGGCACCGATGAGCGCGGCCTGGGCCCGCTCCTGCGAACGCGCCAGATCCGCAAGATGGTCTCCTCTTATGTGGGCGAGAACAAGGAGTTCGAGCGCCAGTACCTGGCGGGAGAGCTCGAGGTCGAGTTCAACCCACAGGGCACTCTGGCCGAGCGCATTCGCGCCGGCGGTGCGGGCATATACGGTTTCTATACGCGCACCGGTGCGGGCACGCGCGCGGCCGAGGGCAAGGAGACGCGCGTGCTCGACGGCGCGAGCTATGTGCTCGAGACCGGGCTCATCGCCGATCTGGCGATCATCAAAGCCTGGCGCGGCGATACCGAGGGCAATCTGATCTATCGCAAGACCGCGCGCAATTTCAATCCGGTCATGGCCACTGCCGCACGCGTCACGGTGGCCGAGGTCGAGCAACTGGTCGAAGTCGGTGCGCTCGATGCGGATCAGATCCACACGCCGGGCATCTACGTGCAGCGGATCGTGCAAGGGCATGGCTACGATAAACCCATCGAGCAGCGTACCGTACGCAAGCGGGGCGGCGTTGGCGTGGTCGCGTGAACAGATGGCGCAACGCGCCGCGCGCGAATTGCGCGACGGCTATTACGTGAATCTCGGCATCGGGATTCCAACGTTGGTCGCGAATTTCATCCCTGCGGGCATGAAAGTCATTCTGCAGTCCGAGAACGGCATGCTTGGCATCGGACCGTTTCCGTATGAGGGCGAGGAGGATGCCGATCTGATCAATGCCGGCAAACAGACGATCACGCAGTTGCCGGGCTCGTCGTATTTCTCCTCGGCCGAGAGCTTCGCGATGATCCGTGGCGGGCACATCGATCTGTCCGTTCTCGGTGGCATGGAGGTCTCGGAGCGCGGTGATCTGGCCAACTGGATGGTGCCCGGCAAGATGGTGAAGGGCATGGGCGGGGCTATGGATCTGGTGGCCGGCGTGCGCAACATCATTGTCGTCATGGAACACGTGGCGCGCGATGGCTCGCCCAAGTTCAAGCCGCAATGCGAGCTGCCGCTGACCGGCGTGGGTATCGTCGATATGCTGGTCACGGACCTGGCGGTGTTTCGCAGGACTGACCGCAATGCGCTGTTTGACCTCATCGAGCTGGCACCAGGGGTGAGCGAGCAGGCGGTGCGTACGCGCACCGCAGCGCACTACTCGGTCGCACTGAGCGTCAGCTAGTGAAGTTAGCGCCCCAGCAGCGGCCGGCGCAGCGCAGTGCCGAGCAGTATCACTGCCGCCACCGCAGCCAGGTGCAGCGCGAGGTCGATCGCGGTGACGTCATAGGGATGGAAAAATTCCAGCAAAAAGGCGGCGCTCGCGGCGACACCGAGCGTACCCAGGATCGCCACGGGGATTGGGTTCAGGGGACGCGCGCGCCGTAGCATCGCGAACAACAATACGGCCAGCGGCACGCTGACCGCGACGATGAATATGAAGCAGTGGCTACTCTCCCCGATCGCAGTGCCGCGAGTGTGGAAGAGCAGGCCACTGCGCAGGCAGCCCAGACCACTGGCGCCAAGCCATACGAGAAACGGTGGCAGCGGCAACCAGGCCCAGCGCGCCGAGCGATCCGGGATTGAAATCTGAAAGGCCGCGAGGATAGCGGCGACGGCGGTCAGACCTATCGCCGTGCACTCGAGCGTGATTCGCGGGATGCTCAGACGTTGCAATGCCGTATCCATGTGCGCATAGCGCAGGATCACGAGCGCAGCGGCGCAGCCGACGAGTGCCAACCAGATCAGAGCACGTTCGGATGGCGCGCGCAGCCGCTTGACGGGCTCGAGCTGCGCGGCCAACTGTTCGATGACTTGCTCGGTCTGCATCAGCTTTCCTTCTGGAACAGCGCGCGCAACGCCTTGAGTGCGCGGTGAGTATTGACCTTCAGCGCCGCCACCGACTGACCTGAAACCGCGGACGCCTGCGCCAGGCTCAGCTGCCTGAGCTTGAGCGCCTCGAGCGCCTCGCGCTGCCGTGCCGGTAGCCGCTGCAGCAGCTCGCCGATCTCATCGCGCGCACGCAATGCTTCTATATCGTCATTCGCTAGAGGCTCGCTGAAGGTTTCATAGCTGTGCGCATCGGCGCTGATTTCGTGACGCGCCACACGTAAGCGGCGCCGAAGTCCGTCGATGCCGCGACGCGCCGCAATCGCGCCCAGCCAGGGGCTGAACGGGCGGCGCGGATCATAGGTCCGGCGCACGCGGTGCAGGGTCAGGAGCGTATCCTGGAGCATCTCCTCGATATCTTCTCGGTGCGAGCAATGGCGGCGCAACAGCGCGCGTATGAATGGGGTCACTTCGCGCAACAGCTCGCTATACGCCTGGCGATCGCCGGCCTGCGCGGCGTGCATGAGCCGCGACCATCGCAAGTCTCTTTCCTCGGAGCTCAGCACGCTTGGCACGCCGCGCAGTGTAACCTTTTGCGCGGGGCGCCGAACTTACCCCCGTGGCTTCAATTTCGGGGCTGCGAACCAAGAGGAAACCGACCATGAATCGATATCTATTGGCTGCTTCAACCCTGTCCGCCGCGGTTGGCCTCGCGCTGGCCCTGCAGGCACCGGTGCGCGCGGCCGACACGTCCAGCTCGATGTCAGCCAACAACGCGATGACAGCGAAGGCCAAGCTCGAGAAATGTTATGGCATTAATGCGACCTCGAAGAATGACTGCGCGGCGGGCGCGCATTCCTGCGCTGGCCAGGCCAGCATGGCGCGCGATCCGAAGTCCTTCGTGCTGCTGCCGAGCGGGGATTGCACGAAGATTCAGGGTGGCACTTTGGCCCCCATGTAAGAGCATCCGTAGCTGACGCACGACACGCATGACCTCCACGGCGTATCAGACCAGCCCGATTCCCGCAGCCGCGGGGATCGGGCTGCGCTTTGCGCATCATGAAACCGTGAGCGCGACACGACCAGCGGTGCCCTGGTTCGAGGTGCACGCCGAGAATTATTTCGGCCATGGCAAGCTGCGCCACATCCTCGAAGCGGTCAGGCGTGACTATCCGGTTTCCCTGCACGGCGTCGGGCTCTCGTTGGGCAGCGCCGATGGCCTGGATAGGCGGCATCTTGAGCGCCTGACTGAGTTGGCGCGCGCCATCGAGCCTGGATTGATTTCCGAGCACCTCTCCTGGAGCCTGACTGGCGGTCAGTACCTGGCCGATCTGCTGCCTTTGCCCATGACCGAGGAGGCGCTCGATCTGGTTTGCGGTCACGTGCAGCAGGTGCAGGATGCGCTCCAGCGCGCAATTCTGATCGAGAACCCTTCGACCTACCTGCAGCTCGAGCACTCGACACTGCCCGAATGGGTGTTTCTGCGCGAGCTCGCCGCGCGCACAGGCTGCGGCATCCTTTGCGACGTAAACAATATCTTCGTCAGCGCGAGCAATCACGGCTGGGACCCACAGCAGTATCTGGCAGGACTGCCGTGCGCGGCGATCGGTGAGTTTCATCTGGCCGGCCATGCCGTGCGCACGCTGGATGACGGTAGCCTCATGCGTATCGATGATCACGGCTCGCGCGTTGCGCCGGCGGTCTGGGCGCTGTACGAGCAGGCACTCGAGCGCTTTGGTGCGCGACCCACATTGATTGAGTGGGATACGGCTATACCCGACACAACGACTGCGCGCGAGCGAGCGTGCCTCAGATGCCCGCGCTGCTTGAATGGCAGCGCGATTTCGCGCGCGCGGTGCTCGCCGGTGCGCCGGCGCTCGTGCGCGAGGAGCTGGGCATCACAAGCGATCCGGCCGCGCGCCTGGCCATCTATCGCAACAATTACCTGAGCAACCTGGTGCGCGCTTTGACGCTGAATTTCCCGGCGGTGCAGCGGCTCGTCGGCAGTGATTTTTTCGCAGCGGCGGCGCAGGAATTTATCAACCAATATCCGCCCGCCAGCGCCTGCCTGGATGACTATGGGCAGGCATTTGCGCCGTTTCTGACGCATTTTGCTCCGGCAGCCGCGTTGAGCTATTTGCCCGATGTCGCACGCCTCGAATGGGCGGTGAGCCGCGCATTGCATGCGAGCGAGGCCACGGGGCTCCAGGTATCTCGATTAGCGCCGCTCGATGCCGCGGCCATGGCCGAAGTGCGTTTCGTGCCGCAGCCGGGGATCAGCCTGTTGCGCCTGGACACGCCGGCCGATGCGATCTGGCGCGCGGTACTCGATCAGGATGAGGCCGCGATGGCGGCAGTGGACCTGAGCGGCGCAGCCGTGCATGTGCTGATCGAGCGCTCGCAGGGCGCGGTAGAAGTGCGGCGGCTCACGAGCCCCGCGTGGCGCCTGACACAGCGTCTATGCGCCGGCGAGCCATTGCACGAGGTGCTGGCGTCGCGCGATGAGCTACTCGCCGGCGATCAGATCAATGCGTTGCTGGCGGATCATCTGGCGCACGCGCGCTTCATCGACATCGTCGCACCTAATGGAGAGCAATCATCATGAGCAGCGATTCGGCTATCGAGCGGGCGATCGGCGCTCTGCAGCGCGTGCCCTACAGTGTGCTCGCGATTCCGCTGCGCCTGGCGGTGGCCACGGTCTTCTGGAATTCCGGCATGACGAAGCTCGCGAATTGGGATGCCACGCTGCAACTGTTCGAGGACGACTACAAGGTGCCCTTGCTGCCACCGGATATCGCCGCGCACATTGCAGCCGGCATCGAGCTGTCGACACCCGTGCTGCTGGTGCTCGGCTTGCTGACGCGTCCGGTTGCCCTGGTGCTGTTGGGCATGACGACGGTCATCGAGGTCTTCGTCTACCCGCAGGCGTGGCCCACCCATATCCAGTGGGCCGCCATGCTGCTGGTATTGCTGTGCCGCGGCGCAGGCGCCATTTCGGTCGATTATTGGCTTCGGAGTCGCTTTGGGATGCGTGCGCAGGTGACCTGACTCACCCTTCCGGGGCTCCGACTGGCGCCACATGACGCCGTGCGCTATGCTCAAATGCAATTGCGATTGATTCGCATTTGAGGTTCCGCAGTCATGGACTCCCGTCCGCAATGGCATCTGGCCGGCATGGATGCCGCGCTCAGTGGGCCGATTCAATCCCTGGCAGGGCTGCACAAGGGTGCCCGCGGCATCGTGAGCTCGATCGCCACGACGGGGACGGGCGCGACGACCATGGGTGATCTGGGCGGCTCGACGATTGCACGCCGCCTGCTCGAGGTGGGCTTTGTTCCGGGCGAACGCATCGAGGTCGTCGGGGAGATTCTTCCGGGCGGCGACCCGATCGCGGTGCGCATCGGCAGCTCGATCTTTGCCTTGCGCCGGCGCGAAGCGCAGACCGTGCTCGTGCAGCTCGAGTCGTCGGAGCCTGTCGAGGCCGTTGAGGCCGTGTGACCCGCGAGCTGCCCGATCTGCGCACCCGCCGCATTGCGCTGGTCGGGGCGCCCAATTGCGGCAAGACTGCCCTTTTCAATCGTCTGACCGGCAGCCGCCAGAAGGTCGCGAACTATCCAGGCGTCACGGTCGAGCGTAAGGAAGGCGCGTTCATCAGCGCCGAGCGTCATCTGCTCTATCGCGTTACGGATCTGCCGGGTACCTACAGTCTGGTGCCCACGACACTCGATGAGGCCATAGCACGCGATGTGATCACGGGACGGCTGCGCGGGGAGGCGCCGCCGGAATTGATCATCAGCGTCCTCGACTCGACCAATCTGCGCCTGTCGCTGCGCTTGACACTCGAGCTCATCAAGCTCGGCATGCCGATGATCGTGGCGCTGAACATGAGCGACCTGGCGCAGCGGCGCGGCATCAAGCTCGATCGCACGGCGCTCGAGCGCGAGCTCGGCGTGCCGGTGGTCGAGACCGTGGCCGTGCGGCCGGGTGGGGAGTCCGCTTTGCTGGCCGCGCTCGATCAGATGGAACTGGGCGCGCCACGCGAATCCTTCCTGCTGCCCGCGGTGTCCGATGCCGAGCTTACCGCCACACAGCGCGAAGTACGCCGCATTCTCGCGGCGGCCGGCTATGTTGAACCGTTGCGCGATCGGGCGCTTGCCCGCCTCGACGCGATCGTCATGCATCCGGTCGTCGGCCCGATCTTGCTGGCCGTGTTGCTGTTCCTGATGTTCCAGGCCGTATTCAGCTGGGCGCAGGCGCCCATGGCCTGGGTTACGGCCGGGATGGATGCGT